>JBFYPP010000179.1:0-4368 GCA_041303255.1 Chitinophagia bacterium
ACTGGAGGTTACTTGTTTCTTAAATCGATAATCAGGTTGCAAGATTTTGGCATAACTCAAGGAATAAGAAAGATTCACAGACCAAGGAATACTGAAATCAGTAAACTCTGAAGGATTTCTCCTCATATTTTCCATTTGTTGCATGATTTGATCATTACTTAAATTCTGTGTAACATCATCACTTAGTTCTGGCTTTTTCTTCTTGTCATCGCCTTTTTTACTTTGAAAATTTGCAGAAACGTTTACACTCCCACTCACAATAGAACCTAAATTAAACTTATCCCCTTTCCAAGCATAGGTATTCTTTCTATATCCTGTATTGGGATCTACTTGATACGGATCCATTGTGGCATTGGCCGTAATATTAATTTTATCAAAGAGGTTACTACGCGCATAAATATTGAAAGTAGAAAGTTTAAAAGAGTCGGCTAGAAAATTATACCCACCAGAAATACCAAACCCATCTAAAATTTTCACTTTTTTCATTTCCTCTTCAACTGAATCAGTTTTGGAGCGCACCTTCATTTCAAGGTTGTTGTCTATGCCGAAACCTATACCCCCATTTCTTTCCGGTGAAAAGGGACCAAAAATACTACCATCAAATACAGACATTAATACTTTATTTCCATCAGTTCCAACTTGTTCTCGATAGTAAAAGGGGGCCATTAAATCAGGCTTGTAATTGATGCTCATTTGTGGACGCATCACATGTCTGATTGCTTGAATGCGGGCTTCTTTATTCTTGGCTTGATAGGTACCGAATACTGCAGTGCTGAAAGTGAGTCCCATTGTCATTTCTCTAGCAGCATAAAAACCTTTCTGAATGGAGGTATCTAATTTTTCAGTGACCGGATTCCATTTTCGATTAAATTTTTGGGCAAACCACCTTTCTTTAAACCCAAAACTCGGTGCCAATTGAAGTGGACCCAAAGATGGAAGGGATAAGGTGATGGGTATATCATGACTAGCTCCCCACTGGAAGGTATCGATCAATTGCTTAAATTGAAATGCTGTATCAAAAAAAGATATTTGCCCTTTATAATTCCCATTGTAGGCTATACCCAATTTTTCATACCATTTAGATTCACCGACAGACTCCTTTGCTTGAAATGGATAGATGGTATTCATCACAAAAGCGATATCTGGTAAATTCAAATTCACAACCCTTGTGGAAGTATTCTGGTTATGGTTCAAGTTCACTGCCAAGTTGAATGGTGTTCCTTGCCAGTTCTTTTGATACGAAATTGATGAACTCAATTGGTTGGTAAAGTTCATGGGTTGTTGGTAGTTACCTGCACCTTGTACATTTCCTCCAAAGCCCGGATTAACCAGTCCCGCGTTAGGCACCAACGAAAGGTACTTACTGCTACCTGCGTTTACATTGGCGCTAAAACTCACGCCTGGCCTGGCTTTACTATCTAAGCTGTGTGCCCAGGTTACAAAGAAACTTTGATTTTTCCTAAAATCGGGATCCCCCTTAAACGCAAACTTGGTGTTTTGGATACTAATGTTAAAATTTCCACTATACTTATACCGCACTCTGTAGGAGGGGGAAAAATTTGCACGCCATGAACCGTAAGAATAAAGGTCAAACCAAAGCTTGGCATCAAGGAATTCATTAAAAGCTTTGTAATAACCCAAGCCTTCTAGACCAATTCCAAAATCTTCAGTAACCGTAAATTGTGGAGGTAGGATTCCGGATTGACGACCTTTTTTCATAGGGAAAATTCCGAAAGGCAAATAGAGCGGGACGGGAACATCTTCAAACTCAGGATGGACTGGTCCGGTTACCACCAATTTCTTGTTTATAAACTTGGCCTTACTAAAACGAAAAGCAAAGTGTGGTGTGTCTAGGTTACAGGTAGTAAAGCGACCATTTGCGGCAAAAAATGTTTCTTTATCAATCTTTTTTACTTTTTCCGCATAATTAAAAAGCTCGTCTTGTTGGAAAAAAGAACTGTAGGTTAAGCCCTTTTGCGATTTCAAATTAAAGCTCAAACTATCACTAACCGTAACGGTCTCTCCTTGCTTTAGTTTTGCCATTCCAGTAACCAATCCGGCAGTGTCCTTCCCCATTTTAGCCAGCACGTATTGGGTTTGTTGGTCAAATACAATTCTAGGTGCATTCAACACAACATCTTCAAACTTTACTTCTGTCTTTCCAAAAAGAAAGATTTTCTTGGTATCGATTTCCAGTACCATGGAATCTTCTGCTTTGTATTCTATGGGTGAGTTGATGGAATCTTTAGAAATCTTCAAGTCCATTGAATCCACTTTTGTAAGTTTAGTGGTATCAATCTTAGGCTGAGGAGAAAGGGTGTCCTTCTTTATGATCTGAAATAAAGCCTTGTTAGAGCCTGCTTGTGCAACTTTCGGTAATGTTAAAATCAAGATCACCCCTGAGGACAAAATCAAGAATAAAAGATAATTTAAACTAAATTTGCTTTTTGCGTGCAGCATAAGTGTTGGCAAGCAAAATTAAACAAAATTAGTCGTAAGATATTGTGAACAATAAGTCAAACTTCATCGGGTAAACGCAATAGGCCATGTCAGTAAAAACAAGACCTCTTTTCATTTTAATGCTGCTTTGTCTTCTCACGCAGAGCAAAACATTTGCCCAACCTACCAAAAATCCAAAAATCAGGACAATAATCATAGACGCTGGACATGGCGGGACTGATGTGGGAGCGCGTGGAGCCTATTCTACAGAGGCGCAAATTACCTTACAACTGGCATTGAGACTAGATACTTTGCTTAGAAGTGAATTGCCAGATACAAGAATAGTGATGACCCGAACTACAGATATTTATCACCATGTTAGGGAAAAGGCAAACATTGCCAATAATGAAAAGGGAGATTTGTTTGTATGCATTCACGTAAACGCAGCACCACCAAGAAAGACAGTTAGTGGTTATAAATCAGTCCCGTATTACAAAGGGAAAGGAAGCAAACGCAAGAAACTATACAAGAAAGTCCCTATCTACAGCACCTCTCCCAACCCGGCACATGGTACTTCTACCTATGTATGGGCAGCTGATCGTTCTGATGAAAAAGCCCAAGGAATTAGTGAAGACGATCGATACGAGTCTTCTGCCGAGGTAATGGACGTACCCGATGTGAACAGTCCGGAGGCCATTATTAAAGCCAGACTATGGTCACAAAAATTCTTCAAAAACTCTGTACAATTGGGCACATTAATTGAAAATGAATTTGTGAATACAGGAAGAAAGAGCCTTGGTGTTCTTCAACGAAACCACATGGGAATATGGGTGTTACAAGCAACAAATATGCCTGCAGTATTAATTGAAACAGGCTTCATTACAGATAAAGATGAAGAAGATTACTTAAACAGTGAGTCTGGTCAAGTTGAAATGACTAGGGCAATAGCCAATGCAGTAATCAAATATAAAAAGACCATCGACGGAAAATAAATTCTACCAACAATTCCCAAAGAAATGAAAGTATCAAACGAAACGAAAATAGGTGCCCTGACAGCCATAGCCATTACCTTGCTCATCCTTGGTTTTAATTTTCTTAAAGGGAAAAACCTCATTGAGAAAAAAGCCACCATTTATATTGCTTTTGAGAAAGTAAATGGACTTAACATGGCAGATATGATCAAAATTAATGGACTGAAAGTAGGAGGAGTTGAAGATATGCAAGAAACAGACGCAGACCTGTCTGGGATTATTGTTGCATTTCATCTGACAAGAGCCATCAATATTCCCAATGATTCCTATGCGCAGGTAGTTACAAACCCACTAGGTAGTTCTTTTATTGAATTAATTATGGGGAAATCCACCACCTTTGTTAAGGATGGGGATACTTTGAAAAGTGTGCAAACGAAGGGAATGGTGCAAGACTTGCAAGACAAACTTGAACCAACAATCGAAAATTTAAATAAAACCCTAGCTTCACTTGAAGAGACTGTAAAAAGAGTTGGAAATGTATTTGATGAAGAAGCAAAACAAAATATTGGTAAAACCCTAAAAGAACTTGCTTTAGCAACAGACCAGATCAATTCAATGTTAGCACCAGGTAAAGGAAGTATTGCAAAGTCGGTTGAAAATATAGCAGGCATTTCTGGAAATATAAAAAACAACAACGATTCAATTAACATGATCATTGGTAACCTAACCAAGGTGTCAAGGGATATTTCAAAAGCAGAAATTGGAAATACCATTCAACAACTTGAAACGGCTTCGGTAAATTTGAATCAAATTCTCAACGGCATAAAAGAAGGCAAAGGAAGTCTAGGTATGCTTACCAAAGACGAAGCCTTGTATAATAACCTAACCAGCACATCCAATAGCTTAAATATTCTTTTGCAAGACTTAAGACTTCACCCAAAAAGGTATGTCCAAGTAT
>JBFYPP010000180.1:0-4356 GCA_041303255.1 Chitinophagia bacterium
AACAGGATAATTAAATCATTCATATACTTGGTTGATGTAAAGATAAGGTCTGGTTGGCTATTCGAGCAGCCCCCCAACCAAAAAGCATCCCCAAGATAGCCCCAAATAGCACATCAGAGGGAAAATGCACGCCAACATACACCTGGGAATACGCAATTGCACCTGCCCAGAGGAAAAGATACTTAACCCATCTGTTCGTTTTTCCTAGTGTGAAAAAAGCATAGGAGGCAAAAGCAAAATGGTTAACGGCATGTGAGGAGGTAAAACTGCCATTCGCACCGCAGTATTTCGCTAAAAATCGGATTTGATGAATCAAAAGGGGATCTCTGCAGGGCCTTGGCCTGTCAAAATAATCTTTTATAATGTGGCTACTCACCAAATCCGAAATGGCTACAATTGAAATGGCACCTAAAAACCACCAAAACCCTTTAATCCCTAAACGCTGAATTACATAGATGAGAATAAATATATAGAGCGGTACATGAAAAATGGATTCCCTCATGAAAAGGGCGAAATTATCAATCACAGGATGAACCCAAATCCTGTTCACATAAATCATCATTTCATAATCGAAATGAAGTAATCGTTGCAAAAGGGATAAATCCTCTGCTTGAATAAAATGCATACTGTAAAAATAATCAGTATTTCCCTCTGTTTAAAGTCTTTTTATATTAATATGTTTTTACATGAAAAAACTTTCCTGTTTCAACTTTCACAAACTTGTAATAGCCGGAGCTTTGTTGTAAATTTGCAACACTAAAAACCGGCTATTTTGACATTAATTAAAAGTATTTCAGGAATTAGAGGGACTATTGGAGGAAAACCAGGAGAATCATTGTCGCCATTGGATGTGGTGCGTTACACAGCTGCATTCGGACAATGGGCGATTAGTCAAGGAAACAATAAAATCATCATTGGAAGAGACGGAAGAATAAGTGGGCCGATTGTATCGCAATTGGTTGCACAAACACTTATCTCCCTGGGGGCAGATGTAGTAGATTTGGGTATTTCCACAACACCAACTGTAGAATTTGAAGTGGTGGAGGAAAAGGCAGCTGGAGGCATCATCATTACAGCAAGCCACAATCCAAAAGAGTGGAATGCATTGAAGCTTCTCAACAATAAAGGAGAATTCATTAGTGCAGAAACAGGCACTGAAATTTTAAATAATGCAGAAAAAGAAGTTCTACATTTTGCCGGAGTAGAAAATGCAGGCACCTATAGTTATAAACCAGCGCATGCAGAACGACACTTAGATGCAATTTTAGCTTATCCATTGGTTGATGCAGCAGCGGTCAAAAACAAAAACTTCAAAATTGTGGTGGATGCCATCAACAGCAGTGGTGCTGTTTTTGTGCCAGCCTTGCTTCAAAAACTTGGGGTACCGGCTGAAAATATTGTGGTTTTGAACGGAGAAGTCAATGGAAAATTTGCGCACAACCCCGAACCACTGCCGCAAAACCTCACGGCCTTATCAGCAGCGGTCATCGCCAATAAAGCTGACTTAGGTTTAGCAGTCGATCCAGATGTGGATCGATTGGTATTCGTTTGTGAGGACGGATCCATGTTTGGAGAAGAATATACCCTGGTGGCAGTAGCAGATTATATCTTGAGTAAGAGAAAAGGAGATACGGTTAGTAATTTATCATCAACCAGAGCCTTAAAAGACATTACTGAAAAACACGGCTGTACTTACCATCCTGCTGCGGTAGGCGAAGTAAATGTGGTAGCTAAAATGAAAGAAGTCTCGGCCGTGATTGGGGGTGAAGGAAATGGCGGTATCATCGTCCCGGATTTCCATTATGGCAGAGATGCATTAATTGGTATAGCCTTGTTTTTGACTCATCTATCGAAAAGTGGAAAAACAACCAAACAATTACGAAACAGCTACCCTGATTATTTCATCAGTAAGAATAAAATTGAGCTAGAAGGCAAAATAGACCTAACTAATATTTTTGATAAAATTAAGCTGAAATACAAATCAAATAAATCCAATACCATTGATGGCTTGAGGATAGAGTTTGATAAAGATTGGGTTCACCTCCGTGCAAGCAATACCGAGCCCATCATTAGAGTTATTGCTGAAAGCAATTTCGAAACAACAGCCAATAATATTGCCATAAAATTGATCAAAGACATACAGGAAGCCCTGTAGTATCAATTCCGTATATTTGAAAAAATTGTAGTTATAGATGTCCTCTAGGATTTATTTTGACAATGCGGCCACAACACCAATTGACCCTGAAGTGGTTAATGCCATGTTGCCCTACCTCACTGAACATTTCGGCAATCCTTCCTCAATTTATTCTTATGGAAGAGAAAACAGGATAGCCATTGAAAAATCTAGGAAATCGGTAGCTAAAATTTTACAAGCACATCCTTCAGAGATTTTTTTTACCAGCGGTGGCACAGAAAGTAGCAATACTGCAATATTTGCCGCTGTAAGGGAATTGCATTGCAAAAGAATCATCACCTCCCCAATTGAGCACCATGCCACCTTGCACACCTGCAACCATCTTGCACAGCTAGGCGAAGCTGAATTGGTATTGGTCAATATTTTACCCAATGGGCATGTCGATTTAAATGATTTGGAAATCAAACTCAAGGAAAGTGATAAAAAAACGCTTGTCACTTTGATGCACGCCAATAATGAAATTGGAAATATTACTGATATACAGAAAGTAGGCATGCTCTGCGAAAAATACCAAGCCCTGTTTCATGCAGACACTGTGCAAACCGTAGGTCATTTTCCGATAAACTTATCGGAGGTACATGTCGATTTTATAACAGCAGCTGGTCATAAATTTCATGGTCCCAAGGGCATTGGTATTTTATACATCAACGGAAGAAATAAAATCCATCCTTTGATTCATGGCGGTGGTCAGGAAAGAAATATGAGGGCTGGGACTGAAAACATTTACGGTATTATTGGCTTTGCAAAAGCGTTAGAAATTACTTCTGAAAATCAAGAAAAAGAAAAAGAGCATATACTTGCACTGAAACAATATTTAAAGCACAGGATTTCAACTGAAATAACTGGCGTTGTATTTAATGGAGATCCAGATGGCGAAAGTCTATATACTTTATTAAATGTTGGGTTTCCCCACACAGAAAAAACCGAAATGCTTTTGTTTAACTTAGACATAAGAAATATTTGTGCCTCAGGCGGGAGTGCCTGCAGCAGTGGTGCTAATCAAGGTTCGCATGTAATCAATGCCTTAAATAAAGAACCGCAATCCACAATAAGGTTCTCATTCAGCAAGTACAACACGATTGAAGAAATTGACATCTTGATCGGACATTTAAAAGAACTACTTTAGATCAGTGCCGATTAACCAAATCGTTATTTAATTTTTTTCTTGATTTCATTCAAAGCCACCAAGGCTTCAACCGGTGTAAGGCTATTGATATCGATTGCCTCAAGCATTTTTCTAATCTCATCAAACACTTCCGTGTGTGCATCAAAAATGGTTAGCTGCATGCCCGAGGCATCTTGCTGTTCTGTAATCACTTCAGCTGCAGCCTGTTTTTTCTCTAGTGCTGCAAGTAATTGTCCGGCTCTATTCACCAGGGCAAGCGGCATACCAGCCATTCTTGCAACATGGATACCAAAACTATGCGTGCTTCCACCAGATGCAAGTTTGCGTAGAAAAATAATTCTTTTATCCACTTCCTTATGCGTGATGTGAAAGTTTTTTACACGAGATAACCGCTTTTCTAATTCATTCATCTCGTGGTAATGTGTTGCAAAAAGTGTCTTGGGTCTTTGTTTGGCATCATGCAAAAACTCAGCAATACTGCAAGCAATAGATATGCCATCATAAGTAGAAGTACCGCGGCCAATTTCATCTAAAATAATCAAGCTCCTTGGCGAAATATTATTGATGATACTGGCTGTCTCATTCATTTCTACCATAAATGTAGATTCCCCACCACTCAGGTTATCAGAAGCACCTACCCTCGTAAATATTTTATCCGTTATGGGAATACGGGCATGCTTAGAAGGCACATAGCTGCCCATATGCGCCATCAAAGTAATTATTGCAGTCTGACGAAGCAATGCACTTTTACCGCTCATATTGGGGCCTGTCAGTACAATAACTTGACAGTCGTCTTGATCTAAAAAAAGGTCGTTTGCTACATACTGCTCACCAGGAACCATTAGCTGTTCAATAACCGGATGTCTGCCTCCAATGATTTCCAATTCGGCTTCCTCATGCAGACTGGGCTTGCAATAATTGTTTCTAACAGCACTCTGCGCAAACGAACAAAGGCAATCTAAGACAGCAACTACCTGTGCATTTTTTTGCATGGGCAAAATATACTCTTGTAACTCGTTGAGTAATTGATCATAAA
>JBFYPP010000181.1:0-4351 GCA_041303255.1 Chitinophagia bacterium
TACTTTTGGAATGGGAGCAGCTGTTGGAGTTTTGATGCCATTGAAGAATTTTATTGCTGAAGGAAACGCAATTCAGTGGTATGCATGGGGAACATTGTTGTTTTTTGTCTTGGTTCCAGTTATTGCTTTGGTACAATGGTTGGTTCGTGCAATCATTGGTCATAAGTCGAAGTCCAATGCAATAGGTATCACTTTCGGCGCATTATGGGCCTTGGGCTGGGTAGCGGCAGTTATGCTTGTGGCTACTGTTTCTAAGCAATTTAAAAGATCTGGTTTTGTTAAAGAAGAAATGGCTCTTGTACAGCCCAATAATGGGAAATTGAAAATTGAGTTTAAAGAAGTTGATGGTAATTATTACCCATTGGATTTTGACTGGGATGATGATTTTGATTTTCGAAGAGATACAGATGGAATTTTATTGTCTCGAAATGAAGATTCCTTATTGCTTTCAAATATCCGGGTAAAGATTGAGAAAAGTACTGATTCTCTATTTCATGTAACCTTAATAAGACGGGCCAGATCTTCATCAGCTGTGGAAGCTGAAGGATATGCAGAAATGATTGAATATAAAGTAAGCAACCAAGACAGTATTCTTGAATTGCCGTTGTCATTTCCTATAACTACTGCAACTAAATTTAGAAATCAGCAAGTGTTGGTAGAAGTTAAGGTGCCAGTGGGCAAAGAAGTCTATATTGACAAAAGAGCGGATCAACTCAGTTGGTATTCGGTAAGAAGTGGTTCAAGAGGATTGAATATAAATATTGATCATGATTATGATGAAGATTCATGGCGACCTGGCGTATGGTACATCATGAAAGCCGATGGTATAGAGAAAAAGAATAAGGAAGAATTAAGCGAAGATGAGCGTTTGGATAAAATGATGAAGAAATTTGAGAAAAAGATTGAGGATAATGGTATTGATATAGAAGAGATTGATATAAAAGTTAAAGAGGGCGATACAGTCATTAATGTGAACACAACTGCTCGGGTTCCAATGAACGAAGAGGCTGAAAAAGAGGAAACCACAACTTCGCCGGAGAGAAAAAGTAGGCGACTCCTGTTTGGGGCCATTAATTTGTTGAAAGTGGGAATGTAATAAAAGGGGCTTGGCCCCTTTTATTTATATTTGCTTCTATGAAATCAACTCCATTTACCCATTTGCACCAGGCCCTTGGGGCCAAGATGGCCGAATTTGCCGGCTACAATATGCCTATTTCTTATTCTGGAATCAACGATGAACACCATACCGTAAGAAACAATATGGGTGTTTTTGATGTGAGTCATATGGGTGAATTCATTCTCAAAGGTGAAAATGCATTGGGTCTGATTCAAAGGGTTGGGTCCAATGATGCTTCTAAACTCACAAACGGACAAGCACAATACAGTTGTTTGACAAACGAGAATGGTGGTATTGTTGATGATATGTTGGTGTATTGTGTTGAACAAAATAAAGTATACATGCTGGTTGTGAATGCATCCAACATTAAAAAAGACTGGGAGTGGATTATGCAGTTTAATGATGGTAGTGTAGAAATACACAACATATCCGATAAAACTTGTCTGTTGGCGGTACAAGGTCCAAATGCCACCAAAGCATTGCAGACACTCACGGATATGGACATCCTCAATATGAAGTATTATACTTTTTCAAAAGGAAAGTTTGCCGGAGTCGAAAATGTATTGGTGAGTGCAACAGGTTACACAGGCGCAGGTGGAGTAGAAATTTATTTTGAAAATGAAGGAGATCATGCTGTAAAAATCTGGAATGCCATTTTTGAAGCTGGCGCTGCTTATGGTATTAAGCCAGTGGGTTTGGGTGCAAGAGATACCTTGCGTTTGGAGAAAGGCTATTGTTTGTATGGTAATGATATTGATGATTATTCAACACCTTACGAAGCTGGATTGGGTTGGATTACCAAATTGAACAAGACATTTACTGCTTCAGAATTTTTGAAGAAACAAAAAGAGACGGGAACTGAAAAGAAGTTGGTCGGTTTTGAAATGACCGATCGCGCTATTCCTCGTCACGATTACATCATTCGTGATGCTGAAGGTAATTTAATTGGTCGCGTTACTTCTGGAACACAATCGCCTACCCTCAACAAAGGAATTGGTATGGGATATGTGTTGAGTGATTTTGCGGCAATAGGCTCAGAAATTTTTGTAGATATACGCGACAAACAAATGAAAGCTGTCGTTGTGCAACTTCCATTTGTAAAATGATTTTGTGATGAGCTTCAAAGAAAGATCACTATTTACCTGCCTCTCTCCTGCTTTATTGAACCTCTATGATGTAACAAACAGCGTCGTGGTAATCATCGATGTATTGAGAGCGACCTCTACAATTGCTACTGCACTTTACAATGGGGCATCTTGTGTGATACCAGTCTCTTCTGTTCAAAGGTGTATTGAACTTGGCAATGAACTGGGAGGAATTACCGCTGGTGAACGCGATGGGAAAGTAGCAGATGGTTTGAGTTATGGTAACTCTCCATTTGAATATCCACGTTCTTTTGTAGGAGATAAGATTCTGGTGCTGACTACCACCAATGGTACGAAGTTGTTGCACATGGCACTCGACAATGGTGCTCCTGAAATTATTACCGGGTCCTTCCCTAATTTATCTGCCGTTTGTGAACATTTGTTGAAGACAGAGAAAAATGTATTGTTGGGATGTGCGGCTTGGAAAGACAGGGTAAACATGGAAGACACTTTGTTTGCAGGAGCTGTGATCAATAGAATTAAAGACCATTTTACAATGCATTGTGATTCTTCCAAGATGGCCGAGAATTTATTTCTTGAAGCAGGTGAAGATCGATTTGCCTTTATGCGTGATAGAGGAGCAACACATTATCACAGACTAACGAATTATGGTTTAGAAAAAGACATACGTTATTGTCTGACTGCAGATGGTGCAAACGTATTACCCATCTTCAAAGGTGATCGATTGGTAGTAGGCTAAAGACCTAAGGCTTTTTTACCATTTTCCTCATTGATGATATACTTGTAGAATCTCCTGTCTTCTTCTAGACGAATTCTTTCAATCAATTCATCTTCGGTATCAAATAAGATTTTAAATCTGTGGTTGATACGATTCAGGGTTTCGGTCCTGATTTTTTTCTGTATCTCCAACGATTTTTTACTTAATCCCAATGTTGCATTAATGTCTTCAACGGAATAACTTTTTCCTTCTAAAGATCTTTTGTAAATTTTTTCAATAAGATCCAATTCGTTTGACTTGAATTCATTTTCTTTTCCATCACTGAAACTGTATTCTTGTTGTATGCTGTTTTGATTATTTTGTTTCTTCCATTTACGGTAAATCAGAAAACCAAATAATGTGAAAAAAACAAATCCTATTCCTAAGTAAAGATTCGAATACTTATTTACAGGAGTATAAAGTGGGTAATTTTGTTTGGTAAAATCTTTTGTACCAATGTCTATTGAATCAAGTTTATGAGACGCTTCATTGGATAATGAATAATAAAGTTTACCATTTTTCTCAAACATCAGATCTACGTATACACCAGCTGAACTTGAAAAAATAGTTTTTTCAATAGCAGTGTTGTTGAGTTTATAGACTTCATTGTTTTTGAAATCAAATAAAAATATATCTCTTCCATTTAGAACTACAAGTTCTCTACCTAGAGAGGGCAACTCAACAGATAAATATTGAACACCAATAGGAAACTTTTGGGATACTTCTGGACTTAATTCTCCAAGTAAACTATTTATTTTGTTCTTAAGATCTAATTTATAAACATGTTGCTTTTTATACTCTTTGTTTATTATCGGATCCGTATAGGGAAGTTGTAAAAAATAAATCAGATTGGATGCCCTATCTAAATAAATACATTCTTTTGATACCGGAATCTCTTGGTTTAATGGTAAGATATCCCATTCGCGATTTTTAAAACTGTAATAACGTAGTTGGCCGTTCAATCTCCAATAACCAAACCCGCCTAATGACATGATGGTGTCATTATAGTTAAATGTATAGGCATTGTTATTATACCCGAAAAAAAAGGTTGAATCTATTCTTTTGAAGAAAAGAGAATCATTTTTTCTCTCTGTTACCTTGTATAATCTGCCAGTACCTTCAATTTTTATAAATAAATCTTTTTCGCCTTTAATCAATAATTGTGGAAAGTTGGAAAAGAAACCTTCTTCATTTATGAATTTTAATTTGCCACTGATCTGGTGACTGAATTGAATGGGACCATCCAATTCATAGATGCGATTCAATCCCTGGTTACCGACTATAATTGAATCTTGACAGTATCCAGCATTGGCGAATAAAAAGAGAGATAGTGTAATAAGCCATTTCATATTCATCATCACTGTACTATAA
>JBFYPP010000182.1:0-4304 GCA_041303255.1 Chitinophagia bacterium
GCCTTTATCACATCCATGATGATTGCTCTTTCTCTTTCAATCACTTCAGCAGAAACAGAAGAAGCGTCTACAGCTACTGGATTCATTGCAGCAATTTGCATGGCAATGTCTTTTCCAATTTCTGAATTTGGCTTATTGAAGCCAACAAGAACACCCATTCTATTTGTTCCATGAATATATGAAGAAACAAATTCAGCATCAATGCGCTCAAATTTAGATATGCCTATTTTCTCACCGATGCTCGCTAATTTATCATTGATCAAATCAGCAATTTTAACACCGTTAATTTCTACACCATTCAACTCCTCTGCAGAGTTCACGTTGTGTGCTATTGCAGCATCCATGATACTTTCAGCAAAAGCGATGAAATCAGTATTCTTACTAACGAAATCAGTTTCGCAACTAACGCAAAGTGTGATGCCCGTTTTGTTGTCTGAAGTTGTTTTTGCAAAAACAACACCTTCTTTTGCATCACGGTCGCCGCGCAAAGCAGCCACCTTTTGTCCTTTTTTTCTCAACCAATCAATGGCAGCTTCAAAATCGGCATTGGTTTCTGTAAGTGCCTTACGACAATCCATCATTCCGGCACCTGTCATTTGACGCAGCTTATTGATTTCAGCTGCAGTTATATTTACTGTTGACATATTTTTTCTCCGGCTTCACAACCTTTGTTGGTGTGAGGCACACTTTTTAAGTTAAAGATAAATTGAGTCGACTATTTTTTTAGTGCTGGCCTTCTTCCACCTGCACCAGCAGAAGGAATTCTACGCTTAGGGGCTACTTTCCCTTTCTTTCCACCTTCGGAATCTCCCTCTTCATCAACAGAAAATTTCATTCCTGAATCAGCAGATTCTTCAGACTCATCTTCTTCAGACTTTTCAGCCTGACGCTCAGCTAAACCTTCAGCAATTGCTGCAGTGATGTAGTTGGTGATGATGGCGATAGATTTGGTAGCATCATCATTAGATGGTACAGGGAAATCAACCTTATTTGGATCACAATTGGTATCAACCATACCAAAAGTGGTAATTCCCAAACGCTTTGCTTCAGCCATTGCGATGTGCTCATGACCAATATCAATAATGAACAAAGCAGCAGGTACACGGCCCAATTGAGCAATACCACCCAATACTTTTTCCATTTTATCTTTGTCGCGAGACAATTGCAATCTTTCCTTTTTTGTAATACTGTCGAAGCTTCCATCATTCAACATCTTTTCGATACTCTGCATTTTCTTTACAGACTTACGAACAGTATTGAAATTGGTAAGCATACCACCCAACCAGCGCTCAGTTACGAAGGGCATATTTACTTTTCTTGCACACTCAGTTACAATTTCCTTGGCTTGCTTCTTTGTTCCTACGAACATGATTTTCTTACCACTTTTTGCAATATTCTTAAGCGCCATTGCAGTTTCCTGCAAGCACTCTACCGTCTTGTTTAAGTCGATGATGTGAATGCCCTTTTTCTCAGCATAAATGTAAGGCAACATTTTAGGATTCCACTTTTTACGGAGGTGACCAAAGTGAACACCCGCTTCAAGAAGTTGCTGCTGCAGTGTAGTATTATTTTCCATTGTATAAAGTATATTTTGATTCTTAATTGGGTATAACTGTTAACGCTTGCTGAACTGGAAGCTTCTTCTTGCTTTCTTCTTACCAAATTTCTTCCTTTCCACACCTCTTGGGTCTCTAGTAAGGAGAGATAGCACCTTTAACAATGGCTTGAACTCAGGGTTCAAGTTGATTAAAGCACGAGAAATACCTAGTTTCGATGCTTCAGCCTGGCCTTTTTTTCCACCGCCGGTAGCATTGATTTTGATATCATATTTACCTACACCATCTACTGTAATGAGGGGAAGCTCTACTTGGTTCTGTAAGTATACCTGTGGAAAATATACTTTATAATCATGGTCATTAACGATGATCTTACCATCCCCTTTGCTTAGAAATACCCTGGTAACCGCTTCTTTTCTGCGACCAAGTCCGATTTTTTGTTTTTCCATTATTGATAAATTGAAATGGTTTGTTATTTAGAATTTGAAAGGAGTTGGTTGCTGTGCAGAATGCGGGTGACTCGCGCCAGCATAAACGAACAATTTCTTGTACATCTGACGACCAAGTCTGTTCTTAGGCAACATACCCTTTACAGCCCTTTCTACAATTTGCTCTGGTCTACGCTTAATCAAGTCCTTTGCAATTTCAATTTTTTGACCTCCAGGATATCCAGTAACATGCTGGTATTCCTTGTCGTTGAACTTGTTTCCAGTGAAAATAACTTTCTCTGCATTGATTACGATAACGAAGTCTCCGCAATCAACGTGGGGCGAATAATACGCTTTGTTTTTACCGCGCAATACTGAAGCAATTTTGCTACAGATTCGTCCCACAGTTTGATTGGTTCCGTCTACAATGTGCCAGTGGCGTTGCACGGAAGCTGCATTTGCATGCTTTGTGGTGAAATGTAATTTACTCATGTTTTGTTTTTTTTGAGACATTCGTCCCTGTTATAAATGAGCCTCCGCCATCCCGGAAAGCTACCCATGATTGATAATGGGAGCGCAAAGCTAATAAAACCAAAGCCCAAAAAAGACGAAAAAGACTTCTTTTTTAAAATCCCCCTTCATAAGTAGTTGATTATCAATAAATATTTTGATGAATTTTAAAATTGCACTAACCAAATGCAAGAAAATCAGCCTCTTGGGGCTGTTCAAAGGCAAATTGACTGAGGAGAACCTTGTGCTTAGAACTGTATTCCGACGAAACTTTTCTTTTTAATTTGCTCATACGCTTCATGGTTGAAGGTATACAGCTTACCTGGCCTGTGTTTTACATTTTTTTCCATTTCGCCCACATCGGTAAGTAACCCAGTAGTAAACAATTTCTTTCTGAAATTTCGTCTGTCAAATTCAATTCCCAGAATTTGCTCAAATAGGAGTTGTAAATCGCGCAACGAAAATCTTTTCTCTAATAAATTAAAAATAATGGGCTCCTCTTGAATCTTTCTTTGCAAGACCTGAAGACAGGTATCTAAAATCAATTTATGGTCGAACGCCATGCTTGTAATTGAGGAAACGGCATGCCAGCTCAATGCATTACTCATCTTTTTTAACTGAACATCTTTGATATTCACCAAAGCCAAATAAGCAGTAGTAATTACCCTTCCGGATGGATGTCTTTTAAAGGAGCCAAAACTTTTTACTTGTTCCAAAAACATGTTTGTTAACCCTGTTCTTTCCCTTAACACCCTATAAGAGGCTTCGTCTAAATCCTCGTCCGGTCTTAATAAATCTCCGAGCAAAGAAGATTGGCCCTTGTATTCGGGCAGGTCACTTTCAATCAACAATACTTTTAGAACGCGCCCATCATAGGCAAAAATGACGCAATCCACAGAATTTGCAAATTGAAAATTAGTCGTCTTTTGCACCTCACTGTTTTTATTATTTGAATTTAGCACCTCGCTCATGTGTGTTTATGGTTTGTACCTGTTGTAACAAAAATAATTTCAAATTACTACACGCAAAAGAAAATCTATTATTCTACTTTTAACATTCAAGTCCAGCAAATGTATTCCAAAGAAGAAATTAGACATTTTCAGGAGAAAAGCAAAGAATTGATTGCCCATGCTCAAGATTTTACTTTTTTACTTCAAAATATTGGCCTGTTAAAGGACATCATTCGGTTTCATGAACACCGTTACTATGTGTTAAACGACCCGTTATTGTCTGACTTTGAATTTGACACGCTTTATAAACTACTTGAAAGCACAGAAAAGGCAAATCCAGCAACTATTTCTGCTGATTCCCCCACGCAAAGGGTTGGACCAGGTTTTACCAAACAATTCAACACGGCTCAACACCTGGTACCCATGCTTTCTCTTGAAAACTCCTACGATGCAGCTGACTTACTGGATTGGGATAGGAAAGCCAGGGAGTTATCTGGGTGCGATGAATTGGAATATTGTGTAGAGCCCAAATTTGATGGCGCAAGTATCTCTCTCCTTTATGAAGATGACCTGTTTGTAAGAGGTGCTACAAGAGGTGATGGCGTTGCAGGTGAAGACATTACGCTTAACCTCAAACAAATCAAATCCATTCCACTCTCTGCCAAATTCTCAAAATATGGTATCCAACAAGCCGAAATACGTGGTGAAGTATTAATGAACAAAAACAGTTTCAAAAATTTCAATGAGCAACTGCTCGAGCAAAACATCCCACCATTGGCCAATCCTAGAAATGCAGCATCAGGAGCCTTGCGATTAAAAGATGCAAAGCAGGTGGGCAAAAGAAACCTTGAAGCATTCAT
>JBFYPP010000183.1:0-4288 GCA_041303255.1 Chitinophagia bacterium
TTTGAAGAGCAAGTGCACCAACAAACAGAGCAATTAATAGAAGAGCAAGCTACTAAAGCATCCAAGTAATCAACACAATTATCCCCTGCTTGAAGTATCTTTGGGGCCTAAAAACAAAGGCCTAAGGGTCTTTCAAATACAATTTTATGTTCAGATCGCATACTTGTGGTGAACTCAGGAAATCGGATGTAAGCAAAGAAGTAACACTTGCTGGCTGGGTTCAAACTGTCAGGAAATTTGGTGCTATCACTTTTGTCGATTTAAGAGATCGCTATGGCATTACCCAGCTCGTATTCAGTGAAGACCTAAATCCATTGTTAGATCAAAATCCATTGGGGAGAGAATTTGTATTGCAGGCCACAGGATTTGTAATTGAAAGAAGCAATAAGAACCTCACTATACCTACAGGGGAAATTGAAATGGATGTTCGTTCGTTTAAAATTCTTAATAAATCGGCAGTCCCACCCTTCACTATACAAGACGATACTGATGGAGGAGATGATTTAAGAATGAAATACAGGTATCTTGATTTGAGAAGAAACGCTGTGAAAAAGAATCTTGAACTGAGATACGCTGTTAACCGATCTGCAAGAAATTATCTGCATGAACAGGGATTTATGGATATTGAAACTCCATTTCTTATCAAATCTACCCCAGAAGGAGCAAGAGATTTTGTGGTGCCTTCCAGGATGAATGAGGGACAATTTTATGCACTTCCTCAATCGCCACAGACCTTCAAACAATTGTTGATGGTGAGTGGATACGACAGGTACTACCAAATTGTAAAGTGCTTCAGAGATGAAGACTTAAGAGCAGATAGACAACCTGAGTTTACGCAGATCGATTGTGAAATGGCATTTGTAGAGCAAGAAGACATTCTAAACATGTTTGAAACGTTGATCAAACGAATTTTCAAAGATGTAAAAAACATAGATTATACCGATGCAGTCGAGCGTACTACTTGGGAAGATGCCATGTGGACTTACGGAAACGACAAGCCAGATATTCGTTTTGGCATGAAGATCTGTACATTGAAAAAACCATCCTCTGTATACCTGAACAATCAAGACCATGCGGAATTAATCAATGATGCAGGTTTCCCAGTTTTTGATGGTGCTGAAACAGTATTGGCCATCTCTGTACCAGGTGGCGCTGCATTTACCAGAAAACAATTGGATGAATTAACAGAATGGGTGAAGCGTCCGCAAATTGGCATGAAGGGACTCGCCTATATCCGTTACAATGAAGATGGAAGCCTAAAGAGCAGCATCGATAAATTTTACAACGAGGATAGGTTAAAATTGATTGCTTCAGCTACTGAAGCAAAACAAGGCGATATCATTTTGGTTCTTGCAGGTGCCGAAGAACGTACACGCAAGGCGATGAGTGAATTAAGACTTGAAATGGGTGAGCAATTGGGACTTCGTAAGAAAGATGAATTCAAACTTTTGTGGGTGCTTGATTTTCCATTGTTTGAATATGCAGAAGAAGAAAACAGATGGGTGGCGCGTCACCATCCTTTCACTTCACCCAAGCCTTCACAAATCCAAACGATGATTGAAAACGATCCGAAGATTAGTGATGCAGCCAACTATCTTTCACACCCCTATGCACAAATCAAAGCCAATGCATACGACATGGTGCTGAATGGCAATGAAATTGGTGGTGGTTCTATCCGTATATTCCAAAGAGCACTTCAAGAAAAAATGTTTGAAGCCCTTGGTATGACACAGGAAGAGGCATTGCATAAATTTGGATTCTTGTTGGGCGCTTTTGAATACGGTGCACCTCCTCATGGTGGTATTGCATTTGGCTTCGACAGACTTTGTTCTATACTTGGTGGAAGTGAAAGTATTCGTGACTTTATCGCCTTCCCAAAGAACAATTCAGGAAGAGATGTAATGTTAGATGCGCCATCTACTATTGACGAAAGTCAATTGAAAGAATTGTCCATTCAATTACAGAAAAGCAATTAAGCGTTTACTTCTCAATTATTTTTTGTGATGTCTTTTCCATACTTCATGGATGGGCTCACCCTTAGAGCTTTTGCCTTTGTGGTGCCAATCTCCTTCTTTGATTTCAGCATCAAAAGAAAGTGACGCCCCTACTCTAGATGCATCCCTTGAGAAAAATTCTATTTGCTCGGTATACTGGCCGTTTTTAAATGTATAAGACCCACCTCCCGTTCCAAAGAATTCTCCTGTTTCTGAATTGATGGCCGCCCATTGAAAACGAGTACCAGACATGATTTTGATGGTTTTTCTTGCACCGGGATTCATTGGTACCATATTTCCATTTTGTTGTCTCCCAACTATTTGCCAATTACCGGAGAGCCCAGTTTTACCATCATCCACTCGCGTCCATTCTTTAGAAATACCTTCTGCAGGCAAATGCAATTTCTTTCCCTTTAGTTGGTGATCATAACTAAAGGTCATTTTCACTTCATCCTTGTTGTCGGTATTGAATTCCACAACACCTGAAATATTTTCCTGATCAATTTTAATAGCCCCGCCTCTTGTTCTGATGAACTTTTTATTATCAACGTGAAATGTGCTGACCACAAAATAATTATCAACAATCGTCATGTATTGAATTGCTGTATCCAAATCCCTTACCCAGGCGCCTTGTACATCTTGTGCCTGTGAAGATGAATAAAGTAAAATGGACAAGACGACTAATTTCAATGATTTCATAACAGAGAATATTTATACTGCGAATTAGAGTAAATCTATAATTTATTAATCCTGATGTTTCTGAATCTTACAACATCCCCATGTCCAAGAAATCCGATGTGACCTTTTGTATTCATCAAGCCCGGATGATTTCTTCCATCAGCAGCCCCGTTCTTTGATGCTTCTTTAATATCCCCATCAAGTATAACTTGTCCATTCAGAATTACTTTTACTTTGGATCCTTTCACAACAACAGTTTGCTCATTCCACTCACCAGTAGGTTTTAGATAACCACGCTTAGCAGGTATTACACCATATACAGAACCATGGTACTGATATGGTTTTAGTTTTTCATAGATGGGTGATTCATTATCTAAAATCTGAAGTTCCATTCCTTCATAAGCAGCGTCCCCTTCTGTCGGTGTTCTAATACCTAGACCATTGTTTGCCCCAGGCGTCAGCTGAAATTCAAAACGGTACTCAAAATCACTATACTCTTCTGCAGTATACAAATTACCACCACCCAATTCTGGATGCGTAACAATAACACTGTCTTCTAACGCATATCCTTTTTTATTGCCAATCCATTTATCCAGGTTTGTCCCATCAAATAGCACTTCAAATCCTAGTTTTCTCTCCTCGTCAGACATACTAACTGCAGTGATTACCACATCATAAGGCAATGCTCTGAGATAATTTTTTAAAAGCTTATTTAAACTAATACTGTCTGTGTCCCCAATGAGTGGTAACGCTTTTTCCAAAACTTCTCTGGGCGCCCTTCCTCTAAGTGTTTTATCGCGCAAAGCCATACGTGCCATTATGGATGCTGCTTGCTTTTTTAATATAGGATCATCGAGGTATTTTGCAGTTTCCATTAAGGCGGCAACACTGGTTACTTTTTCTAACTGCGACAAAACATTTCTTTTTGAAACTGGATCTTTTGCTTGTTCCATCTGCTCCTGGACCTTAGCCAAATACCTAGGGTCTTGAAAATTCACCAAACCAATTCTTCCTTTCCTATCCTCAGTTTTCATGTCAGGTAATTTGAATTGCATATGTTCTAATGCGGCAATGATATGCATTTTCTGCGGCTCTGCAGCTTTTGATAAAGCACTTGATAAAGCTGCTTTTGCTTTGTCAGTCCCTATAGCCACTAAAGCCCTTGCAGCTGGACCAACAAAAACAGGATCTTTGAGGTATTTACTTAAAGGAGCAATACCGATTTCTGATCCTAAAGCGCCTAGCATTGAAATCAGATAATTCTTCGCATAAAATGACTTTACCTGCTTGAGTCCGTTTACAACTTGTTGAGTAGTGGCAGGCACAAGAACAGCATTACTATTGGCATGGTGCACATATGCATCGACAGTATAAGTCGCCTTTAATTTAAGCGAATTATCATCCAGCATTTTGAATAGATTCCGCCATTCTTTGATAGACCATCCATCCATGCTTACTAATGCAGGCTGAACAAATTCAGATTTTTGATAAGGAAATAAAGAAGATACTTGTTCTGCAGTTTGTTGAGCGTGAGCACTAAACAACAGGCATGATAATAAAATATAGAGGTTAAACTTCTTTGACATTTTTTTCAATTTTAATCAGATAATCCAAGG
>JBFYPP010000184.1:0-4272 GCA_041303255.1 Chitinophagia bacterium
GTTTTACACGACTCTCTGATTGGCTCTGATACGGTTATTAAGGGAGAAACCAGAACGCTAAATATTGGCGACAATACCGAGATTGACCTTGGTTAATTGCTTAGTTTAATTTCCCTACCATTTCTGATGGAACAACCCACTGATCGAATTCTGCTTCACTCAAGTAGCCCAATTTCACTGCCATCTCTTTAAGTGTAGTGCCTTCTTTATGCGCTTTTTGTGCAATCTCTGCTGCTTTGTAGTAACCTATTTTGGTATTGAGTGCAGTCACCAGCATCAAAGAATTGTTGAGGTGTTTTTCAATATTTTCGTGCAAGGGTTCAATGCCAATGGCACATTTATCATTGAAACTCACACAACCATCTCCTATGAGCTTTGCACTATGCAGGAAATTAAAAATCATCATGGGTTTAAATACGTTCAGCTCAAAATGACCATTGGCTCCACCAATATTGATAGCTACATCATTGCCTAATACTTGTGCAGCAATCATGCTAAGGGCTTCACATTGTGTTGGATTTACTTTTCCTGGCATAATGGATGATCCGGGTTCGTTATCTGGAATAAATAGTTCTCCAATTCCACTTCTTGGTCCGGATGAAAGCATTCGTATGTCGTTTGCAATTTTCATGAGGCTGACTGCTACTGTTTTTAAAGCACCATGCGCTTCAACGATTGCATCATGTGCTGCAAGCGCTTCAAATTTATTTTCAGCTGTTATAAAGGGAAGACCTGTAAGTGTTGCAATATGCTTAGCTACGTTCTCTGAATAGCTTTCTGGCGTGTTGATGCCTGTACCCACTGCTGTTCCACCCAATGCAAGTTCTGATAAATGAGACAAAGTATTTTTTATTGCTTTGATGCCATGATTCAATTGTGATACATATCCACTAAATTCTTGTCCCACTGTTAGTGGTGTTGCATCCATGAAATGGGTCCTTCCAATTTTAACCACATGCATATAGGCCTTACTTTTTTCTGCAAGTGTATTTCTTAGTTTTTCAACCCCAGGCAATGTTACTTCTATCAACATTTTGTATGCTGAAATATGCATTGCAGTTGGAAAAGTATCATTTGAAGATTGTGATTTATTTACATCATCGTTTGGGTGAAGATATTTTTCTTTATCGGACAAACTACCGCCTTTCAATACATGACCACGGTAGGCTACAACTTCATTCACATTCATGTTGCTCTGAGTGCCGCTGCCAGTTTGCCAAACCACGAGTGGGAAATAGTCGTCTAGTTTTCCTTCCAAGATCTCATCACATACCTCGCCAATGAGAAGGCATTTGTCCTCCGATAAAACACCGGCTTCTTTGTTGGTGATTGCTGCTGCTTTCTTCAAGTATGCAAAGGCCTTGATGATTTCCTTTGGCATTTTATTGGTTTCCTGTGCTATCTTGAAATTGTCTATACTTCTCTGGGTTTGCGCACCATAATAAGCATTGATGGGTACGCGTACTTCACCCATGGTATCTTTTTCAATTCTGTATTCCATTTTGTTGATTTGATTGCAAAATTAATAAATGTTGAATTTCTGTTTTCACTGCTTAATGAAATTGGGCTTTCTTTTTTCTAGAAAAGCAGTAACGCCCTCTACCATATCATCACTGGCAAAGCTTTTACCAAAGCATGCAGCTTCAGTAATCATGCCTTTTACAGGATCACCGTCTGAAGCATTGGTTGCTTCAATTACTTGTGCTAGTGCAATGCTTGATTTGCTGATGATTGTTTTCATTTTTGATTCAGCTATGGATAGCAAGTCTTCTTGTTTACATATTTGGTTAACCAATCCAATTCTGTAAGCCTCATTGGCATCGATGTTTTCTCCAGTCATCATGAGTTCCATGGCTTTTCCTTTACCAACCAACCTGGGCAGGCGTTGTGTACCTCCGTATCCGGGAATGATGCCAAGGTTAATTTCAGGCTGACCAAATCTTGCATTTTCTGAGGCTATGCGAAAATGGCAACTCATGGCCAATTCACAACCGCCTCCCAATGCGAAGCCATTTACTGCGGCTATGATGGGTTTGGCAGAATTTTCAATGCTTGAAAATAAAGCTTGCCCAATTGCAGCAAACCCTTCACCTTGATTTCTGTCGCCTTTTAAAAATCCACTGATATCTGCTCCTGCAACAAATGCTTTCTCTCCACTACCCGTCAAGATTGCACCTTTAATGGTATTATCCGCCTGTAAATCTGCAATGCAATATTTTAACGCATCTAGAACTGCAGTGTTGAGTGCATTTAATTTTTCAGGGCGGTTAATGGTCATCCAAAGTATCCCATCTTTCTTTTCGATTAAGATTGAATTGTCATTCATTGTAATTAATTTAAAATGATCTGTTTTTGCTTACCCAATCATTAATATATCCTGCAATTTCTGTTGATGCAGTTCCTGGCGGGAAAAGTTTTCCTACACCTAAAGCCTCTAGTTCTAGTCGGTCTTCATCTGGAATAATACCTCCACCCGTAAGTAGAACATCGTCCATTTTTTTTTCTTTCATCAGTTTGATGATTCTTGGAAAAACTGTCATGTGTGCACCTGATAAAATACTGATACCAATGGCGTCTACATCTTCTTGTAATGCAGCCTCAACTACCATTTCAGGGGTTTGTCGGAGTCCCGTATAAATCACTTCCATACCCGCGTCCTTTAAGGAGGTGGCAATCACTTTTGCTCCTCTGTCATGACCATCTAAGCCTACTTTTGCAATGAGTACACGTGTAGGTCTTGTGCCTTGTTGTTTCTCGGTTTTTTTCATTGTTGAAGCATTTTCAATCCATGGTTGATTCTGCGTATAGTTGTTTCTTTTCCAATGATGGCTGCTATTTCAAAAACAGGCGGACCAAATTTTGCGCCTACAAGCATAATCCTGATGGGCAATTGCAATTCACCAGGTTTGATACCCGATGCTGTTGCTTGTTCTTTAAAGTGGGTTTCTATACTGAGGGCATTCCAAGTGGTTAATTCTTCTAAGCGTGAAATCCAAGTATTAAAAAATGTTACTTTATTTTCATCCCATTTTGTTTGAATGGATGCTGTATCAATCGTTTCAGGATCCTTGAAAAAATAGATGATTTGTGGAACAAAATCGTTGAGCAATTGACACCTGTCTTTTACGAGGGTAATAATTGGAAGTAGCTTTTCTTCATCAAGCTCGATACTGAGTTTGGTTAGTTGGTTTACGACATAAGGGAGAAGTTTTTCACTTGCACTTTTCTTTATCCATTCTTGGTTGAACCATTTGGCTTTTTCAAAATCAAATTTTGCACCACCTTTGTGTATCCGCTCAATTGTAAATCTTTCTGTCAAGGTTTCTTTGTCAAAAATTTCCTCACCGCTACCATCGTTCCAACCCAGCATTGCGAGCATGTTTATAAAGGCTTCTGGTAAGAAGCCCATTTCTTTAAAGCCTTTGGTTAACTCACCTGTTTTCGGGTCCATCCAATCCATTGCAAATACGGGGAACCCCAAGCGGTCTCCATCTCTCTTGCTTAACTTGCCTTGCCCATCAGGTTTTAAAATCAATGGCAAATGCGCCCAAAATGGCATGCTGTCTTTCCAACCCAAGTAGTCCCACAGCAAAACGTGAACTGGTGAGGAAGGAAGCCATTCTTCACCTCTGAATGCATGTGTAATTTCCATTTCATGATCATCAACCACAACGGCCAAATGATAGGTGGGCATGCCATCTGCTTTCAACAATACTTTGTCATCTACTTGATCGGTATTAAACACCACTTCACCCCTGATCAAGTCATTTAGCTTCACTTCTTCGTTGCTGGGCATTTTAATTCTGATCACATATGGTGTATTCTTGCTTATTAATTCATCCACTTTTTCTTTGTCCAACGAGAGTGAATTTTTCATTTGCATCCTCACTTTACTGTTGTATTGAGGAGAAGGGTTTGATTCAGATTTAAAGTCTTCGCGCATTTTTTCCAGTTCTTCTGGGGTGTCAAACGCATAGTAAGCAAAACCGGATGCCACCAGTTGGTCAGCATACCTACGGTAACTGGCTTTGCGTTCACTCTGTCTGTAGGGAGGAAATTTTCCTTCTTTATGTGGACCTTCATCAGGTAAAATACCGCACCAATCTAAGCAGTCCAGAATATATTGTTCTGCACCCGCTACAAATCTGGTTTGATCGGTATCCTCAATGCGAAGTACAAAGGTACCCTTGTGTTTTTTTGCAAATAAATAATTGAAGAGGGCTGTTCTAACGCCCCCTAAATGTAGTCCACCTGTTGGACTAGGTGCAAAAC
>JBFYPP010000185.1:0-4269 GCA_041303255.1 Chitinophagia bacterium
GCAGACTCTGATGCGGTTAAAGAAGTTACTAAATGTGTGGCGTATGCAAAAAATATGCTCTCTTGATTACTAAAACAGCATCCAACAAAAAAGCCCCCCGAAACTTCGGGGGGCTTTAAATTTTATAGTACATGGAACATTACATAGGCTTCACCCTGAATACGGTCCCTGGATTCTCGATACTCACATATAAATAACCATCGCGTCCCATCTCAACGTTTCTTGTCCTGCCAATATTTAATAAAATCTTCTCCTGACTTACAAACTTGTTGTCTTTGATAACAACACGATCTACATAATTAAAACGTAGAGATCCAACCATCATATTTCCTTTCCAAGCCGGATATTTATTACCTGTTACCGTAGTCAAGCCACTTGGCGCGATAGAAGGTATCCAATAAGTAACCGATTCTTCCATTCCCGCTTTCTTACTGATTTGAGAAATTGGCTTACCATCGTAATTAATACCATGAGTAATCACAGGCCAACCATAATTTGCCCCAGCTTTGATGATGTTTAATTCATCACCTCCACGTGGTCCGTGTTCGTGTTCCCAAAGAACACCCGCTTGATCCATAAACATCCCCTGAGGATTTCTTATACCATATGCATAAATCGTTTCAATGGCTTTTCCTTTTCCAACAAATGGATTGTCTTTAGGAATACTACCATCGTCATTCACCCTGTGAATCTTGCCTGGGGCGGTTTCTAGGTTCTGAGGGAATACTTTTTCCTGACCCCTATCCCCCATAGAAATATAAAGATGCCCCGTTTGTCCAAATACCAACCTTGAACCATAATGATGACGAGCTTGCGTGTATGGCAAACCTTCAAATACTTCCTGCTGTTCTACAAATGC
Organism: Chitinophagia bacterium; assembly: GCA_041303255.1. Taxonomy (GTDB): domain Bacteria; phylum Bacteroidota; class Bacteroidia; order Chitinophagales; family Chitinophagaceae; genus Pollutibacter. Next base: position 860 of record JBFYPP010000185.1, read on the forward strand.
ATCACCCTTTATCTTTCCTCTCACTACAGCAGTTGTAGCTAACTTTTTCCCATCTATGGTCTTGCCCTTAGAATAAGATAAATAGATCCATCCATTCTCTGCATATTTTGGATGCAAGGTAATATCCAACAACCCGCCTTGTCCCTCTGCTACTACTTCTGGCGTACCTGTAATTACTTTCTTATTGCGCTTACCATCTACATGATACAACACCCCAATCCTGTCAGCAATCAAATAACTGCCATCTGTCAACTGCTCAAAACCCCACGGACTACTTAATTCTGTAGCTATTGTATCGAGGGTTACCGTCATTGCACTTGTTTTGAAAATTGCAGGTCCACTCGTATGCTTTTTCTCTTTTGCAAAATCATACTGGTTCACATGTTTCAAACTCGTAACAATCAAATTTGCCAATGCATCTACATCCCTATCTGAAATCATATCCCCCCATGAAGGCATTCCAAAATCAGGATAACCATTGGTTATACTGGCAATAATCTCCGATTTTGTATTGCCATGTTTCCATTTGCGGTCGACAAATGCTTCTACTTTTTCACCGTGACAAGAAGCGCATTTTTCAGTATAGATTTTACGCGGATCGTCAGCCGAAACCGATTCTACTTTTTTCAATTTGAATTGAGAAAATGCAAGGACAAGCATCGCCCCAATAGCCAATACAGATAAATGCTGCAAACGTTTCATATTATTCTATTTGTATAAGGCAATTTACTAAAAATTGAAGACGAATACACCGACTGATGAAGATTTAATGATATATTTATTAACTCAAATTCTAATTATGAGAAAAGCCAATCTGCTTTTTTTTCTTTGCTTTAACCTGGTTTCCATCTTTGCCTTTTCACAACAAATTCCTAACCCAAAAGAACATTTTGGTTTTAACATAGGCGACAACTACATGTTGGCGAATTACTCACAAACAGAGGCCTATTTTAAAAAACTGGATGCTGCTTCTGATCGTGCCAAACTAGTAAGTATTGGCAAAACAGAGGAAGGAAGAGACCAGTTTATGATGATTGTCACTTCCCCCGAGAACCACAAGAACATCGAAAAATACAAAGAGATTGCACAAAAAATGGCAAGGGCCGAAGACCTAACAGATGCCGACGCAAAGGCGCTGGCAGCACAAGGAAAAGCAGTTGTATGGATCGACGGTGGTTTGCATGCAACTGAAGTAGTTGGTGCACACCAATTGATTGAACTTGCTTATCAACTCAACAGCAGAAACGACGACGAAACAAAATTAATTCTAGATAATGTGATCATCTTAATGGTGCATGCCAATCCAGATGGACAAGAATTGGTATCCGATTGGTACATGAGAAATGCAGATACTGCAAAACGAAGTACTTCTTATCTTCCAAGGATGTATGAAAAATATGCGGGCCATGACAACAACCGCGACTTCTACATGCTTAATTTAAAAGAGACACAAAATATGGGAAGGCAACTCTTTGTTGAATGGATGCCGCAGATTATGTACAACCACCACCAAACCGGACCTCCAGGTGCAGTTGTAGCTGGACCGCCCTTCCGTGATCCTTTTAATTATGTATACGATCCACTTGTAATGACCAGCCTTGATGCAGTCGGTGCCGCCATGATCAATAGATTAAATATAGAAGGCAAGCCTGGCTTCACCCAACGAGCAGGTTCCCCCTATTCTACCTGGTACAATGGTGGACTAAGAACGACCACTTATTTTCATAACATGGTTGGTTTGCTAACAGAAATTATTGGAAGCCCTACTCCTTCCGCTATTCCACTCGTTCCCTCTCGCTTGATACCAAGTTCTGCCAACCCCTATCCCATCACACCGAGAAAATGGTATTTTAGAAACTCTATCGACTATTCTATCTCGATCAATTATGCCGTGTTGATGTATGCAACAAGACACAGAGACGAATTGCTCTACAATATCTACAAGATGGGAAGAAACTCCATCGAAAAAGGTGGGACTGATACATGGACACAATATCCAAAACGCAGTGATGCAATTACCGAATTATACAAAAAAGAATTGCCGGCAAAACCTGCAACAGAGGCAAGCACTCCTGAGAGCTGGGGAAGAAATAATGTAATGATACCCATGAAGTATTACGACAGTATTTTCAAAAACCCTGCATTGAGAGACGCACGTGCTTATATTATTCCGGCCAACCAAGCCGACTTCTCAACAGCAACTCGCTTTATAAATGCATTGATTAGAACAGGAATTGTTATTCACCAAGCAAGCGCTGATTTCACACATGCAGGAAAAGCTTATCCTAAAGGCTCATATATCGTAAAAGCTGATCAATCTTTTCGTCCGCATATCATAGACATGTTTGAACCACAAGACCATCCCAATGATTTTCAATATCCAGGCGGACCACCCGTGCCTCCTTATGATGCAGCAGGTTGGACGCTTGCCTACCAAATGGGCGTTGAATTTGACCGGTCATTAGAAAATGTACCAGGTCCTTTTCAGCGATTAAAAACAGGTGAATTAATTCCTTTACAAGGCAGAGTAGAAACCACTGCAAAAGCAGGTTATCTGCTGAACGCAGCCAACAACCACAGTTTCACCGCTGTAAATGAATTGCTGAAAAACAACATTCCAGTGTACAGAACTTCAACAGCTTTAAATGGCAATGCGATTGGCTCTTTCTTTGTACCCGTGAACGCAAAATCAAAAGAATGGATTTCAAAAAACGCAGCAACACTTGGAGCAGATGCAATAGCTGTCGATAAAAAACCAACTGGCTTAGAACAAATTACACCAGCACGTATTGCACTTTGGGATACCTATGGTGGCGCTATGCCTTCTGGTTGGATGCGCTGGATCATGGAGCAATTCCATTTTGATGCGGAAGTAATTTATGCACAGGATATCGATAAAGGAAACTTGAAAAACAAATATGATGTCATCATTTTTGTAGGTGGCGCTATGCCAGCATTGAGTGGCGCATCAAGATCCATGTCTCCAAAAGCAGAAGACATCCCAGAAGAATTTAGAAAAACAATTGGTAGTCTATCTGTTGAAAAATCAATCCCTGCATTGAAAAATTTCCTTGAAGATGGCGGACGTATTGTTACCATTGGCAGCAGCACATCGCTTGCCTACCATTTAAAACTTCCTGTAAGCAGTTCGCTCACAGAGATTGTAAATGGAACAGAAAAAAACCTGCCAAACGAAAAATTCTATATCCCAGGTAGCTTGATGCAAGTAACCATTGATCAAAATGCAAAAGCCAATTGGGGTATGAAACACCATGCCGACGTATATTTCGATGATAGTCCCGTTTTCACCATCAACCCAGATGCACAAAGCAAAGGCACCGTTAAACCACTTGCTTGGTTCAATTCTGATAAGACATTGAGAAGTGGATGGGCATGGGGACAATCGTATT
>JBFYPP010000186.1:0-4262 GCA_041303255.1 Chitinophagia bacterium
GAACAATGTAAAATCCGGTGAATTGGTAGAGTTTGAAACAGGGGTGAAGGCAATTGCGCTTAACCTTGAGGAAGACAACGTGGGTGTGGTGTTGATGGGAGAGGGAACAGGAATCAAAGAAGGTTCTAAAGTTAAAAGGACAGGTAAGATTGCATCTATCAAAGCCGGAATGGGTTTGGTTGGTCGTGTTATCAACACATTGGGTGAGGCAATCGACGGAAAAGGTCCAATTACTGGAGATCTTTATGAAATGCCAATTGAGCGAAAAGCACCAGGGGTTATTTTCCGTGAACCGGTAAAAGAGCCTTTGCAAACTGGACTTAAAGCCATCGATGCCATGATTCCTATTGGAAGGGGTCAACGTGAATTAATCATTGGCGATCGTCAGACTGGTAAGACTGCTATCGCTATCGATACCATTATTAATCAAAAAGAGTTTTACAAAGCAGGTAAGCCTGTTTATTGTATCTACGTAGCCATTGGCCAGAAAGCGTCAACCATTGCAGGTGTAATGAAGACGTTGGTTGACAATGGTGCGATGGAATATACCATCATTGTTGCTGCTCCTGCCGCAGACCCTGCTCCGCTTCAATTCTACGCTCCATTTGCTGGTGCTGCGATTGGAGAATTCCTTCGTGATACTGGAAATGCTGCTTTGATTATCTATGACGATCTTTCTAAGCAAGCGGTTGCTTATCGTGAGGTTTCATTGTTGTTGCGTCGTCCTCCAGGGCGTGAAGCATATCCTGGTGACGTATTCTATTTGCATAGTCGTTTATTGGAGCGTGCAGCTAAGGTGATTGCAAAAGATGAGGTTGCGGCTAAGATGAATGACCTACCTGATTCAATCAAACATCTTGTAAAAGGGGGTGGTTCTTTGACTGCATTGCCAATCATCGAAACACAAGCAGGTGACGTATCAGCTTATATCCCAACCAACGTAATTTCAATTACAGACGGACAAATATTCTTGGAGTCTAACTTGTTCAATGCAGGTATTCGTCCAGCCATCAACGTAGGTATCTCAGTAAGTCGTGTGGGTGGTAACGCACAGATCAAATCAATGAAAAAAGTATCTGGCACATTGAAACTCGACCAGGCACTTTACCGCGAGTTAGAGGCCTTCTCTAAATTTGGTGGCGACCTGGATGCGGCTACTAAGTCGGTAATCGATAAAGGTGCCCGTAACGTTGAAATTTTAAAACAAGGACAATACCAGCCCGTTGCTGTAGAAAAGCAAGTTGCTATAATTTACCTGGGTACGCAGGGTCTTCTCAAAGATGTACCTGTAAAGTCAGTGAAAGACTTTGAAGAACAATTCCTTTCTGAAATGGAAATCAAGTATCCTGAAATTCTTGCAGAATTTAAAAAAGGAAACCTTCCTGAGGACGGCATCAAAACCATGGTTGAATTCGCAAAGACAATCGTAGCGCAATACAAATAAATGCTGCATTTAATAAGAGTGAAACGCCGGTTATTAACCGGCGTTTTTTGTTGAACCTTCGTCTGCTAAATTTGTTTAAATTAGAAGGAGGTTTAAAACCCTTTATTTAGTTACCAATACTTCCCTAACATGATCCTAGAGGTAGCACATCTTAAAAAGAATTTTGGAAGCTTTGTTGCAGTAGATGATTTGTCTTTTTCTGTTAATGAAGGAGAAGTATATGGGTTTTTAGGTCAGAATGGTGCTGGAAAATCCACAACCATACGCATGTTGCTTTCTTTGATTACTCCTACTAGTGGGTCCATTCAGTTGTTCGGAAAATCTATCAACCAATACAGAGAAGAAATTCTTAACCAAATGGGTGCTGTTGTTGAGAAGCCTGATCTATACAAGTACCTGTCTGGATATGAGAACCTTCATCTTTTTGCGAGAATGAGTGGTAAATTGATTTCAAAAGCTGAAATAAACAACACGCTTGCTTTAGTTGGACTAGAAAAAAGATGTCATGATCCTGTGCGGGTTTATTCACAGGGTATGAAACAAAGACTAGGCATTGCTGTTGCTTTGGTTCACGATCCGGAATTCATCATCTTAGATGAGCCTACCAATGGTTTAGATCCCCAAGGAATAGCAGATATTCGTAACCTTATTTTAATGTTGAGTAAGGAACGGAAAAAGACAGTCTTGGTCTCTTCTCATCTCTTATCTGAGATTGAGCAAATAGCCGACAGTATGTTGATCATCAACAAAGGCAGAAAAATTGTAGAAGGGAAAGTAAATGAATTATTGAATCCCAGCAATGTGAGGTTAGAAATTGTGGTAGATGATCATTTGCTTGCGAAAAAAATAATTGAATCAACGCGTTGGTCAAAAGGCCTCAAACATGCACCGGATGGCAAAATTATTGTTGAGACCGAAGCTGCTGCTGTTGGTCAATTGAACAAATTACTTGTTGATAATAAGTTGAATGTATCCAGCCTCCGTTCTATGAATTCATTAGAGGCTTATTTCCTATCCTTAACATCTGGCAATGAAGTTTAGTACTGTCGTTTATTTGGAGCTCTATAAAATCTTCAGAAAGCCTAGAACCTATATTGCTTTCGGGGCCATTGCAGCAATTGTTGGACTCATCCAGCTTGGTTTCTATGCTGATGGAAAAAATTATATGCAATTTGGAATGCAATCATTTACAGATTCCTTCGATATCAATGGGAACATCATGAATGGCTATCTAATGGCATATATCATTTTGCAATTGATGTTGGTACATGTGCCTTTGTTAATTTCATTGGTAGCGGGTGATATGATTTCGGGTGAAGCTGCGCAAGGTACATTAAGGGTTTTGTTAACCAAACCCATTAGCAGGGCGATGCTTATTTCTGGAAAGTTTACTGCATCTTTCATTTATACCATTGCCCTCTTGATTTGGATGGCAATATGGGCCTTAGGCATTTCCATGCTCGTATTTGGTGTAGACGATATGCTCATTCTTAAAAGTGATTTGGTTACACAAATTGTAAAAACAGATATCCTTTGGCGTTATGCTGCAGCATTTGGATTCGCGGCGTTGGCAATGACAACAGTTGCTGCTATGAGTTTTTTCTTGAGTCTTTTTGCTGAAAACTCAATTGGTCCTATTATGGCAACCATGAGTATCATTATTGTGTTTACGATACTCAATACCTTGGATCTACCCATTTTCGAAAGCGTTAAGCCCTTTCTTTTTACCAGCCACATGTTAGGGTGGAAAGGATTCTTTGATGTTCAGATCAATGAGAACAATGAGCAGATTGTGGGCTCCATAGAAAATTTGCCTGCTGTGATGATTTCTGCAGGTATTCTATTGCTTCACATCCTTGGATTTCTGCTAGCGTCAGTGTTGGTCTTTAGAAAAAAAGATGTGCTCTCTTAAGACTACTAAGCATTGTCTGTAACCACCAACAAAGAATAAACCATACCAGGTATCCAGAAGATAAACGTAAGTAGCAAAGAAATCCAAAATTTGGTAGTCACTTTATTTTCATAAAGAACAACACCAATTGGTGGGATTAAAATTGCAAAAATGATGGCCAACAATTTATTGTCATCTATTTTTTCGCCATTCTTTAAATTTGACTTGTATTGACTTATCTCAGCCTTTACAGTTGAAAATCTTGTTTTTTTCTCGGATTTCGGCAATTTATTAAATTCATTTACAGCCTCATTGATCTGTGCTTCTGTATTTTTTTCAGCTGTTGCTGTTGGAGGGAGGATAGCTGCCTGAACAGATGAAGTGAAAATAGCGATTGATAATGCGAAGATGAGTGTGTAAATAGACTTTTTCATTGGAAATTTTATTTATACTGCAAATGTAGATTTGTTTTGCTTATTCTCTCTTGTGTAAAATCATTATTTTCAGTTTGAAATTTATAACAAATGAAAAAATCACTCTTTGTCCTTCTTTTACATCTGTTTTATTTGTCGGCCATCGCTGATATAAGACTTCCTTCCATTATTGGCTCTCATATGGTTTTACAACAAAAATCAAAAGTGAAAATATGGGGTTGGTCGGCACCGGCAGAAAGCATCACCATTACTGTAGGATGGGATACTACAACCTATGTAACCAAAGGGAGTCGTGGTGCTACATGGATCACTGAAATCAATACTCCTGCAGCAGGAGGGCCATATATTATCAAGATAAAAGGGGCCAATGAAATTGTATTGGAAGATGTGATGATTGGCGAGGTTTGGTTATGTGGGGGTCAAAGTAACATGGAGTGGTCTGCTGATCAGGGACTACAACAATCAAAAGAAGAGGCGCCCAATGCGAACAATA
>JBFYPP010000187.1:0-4250 GCA_041303255.1 Chitinophagia bacterium
TTACTGGATTTGCATGAAGGGAAATTTGTTTCTGTTTTGCCGATACACCAAATGGTGATTACCTATCCCAAAAGTGAATACATTGCCCATTTTTTGAGAGTTTTACAACTAGAGGAATTGGATGATATTAAAATGAACAAGCAATTACGCAATGAGCTACTTGATCGCTGTTTACAGTTTTATGAACTACACCTATCGCCATTTGGTTTGATGCGTTCATTGCCTGTTATTCGGGTTTTATTGGACAATTAGATTAAATTAATCTTTTGCTATTCATGTGGCTGTCTAGTAACACCACTCCAGGTTTTTTCCCTTTTTCAAAGCTGCCCAGTTCATCTTCTCTTCCCAATGCCCTAGCGCCATTGATGGTAGCCCATTGCAGAATTTTTTCCAATGGAATTTCCGGAACACGCTCACTGATGGTTTTAATTTCAGATGCAATGCTTAGTTGCCAGTTGCTGCTGTAGCTGTCGGTTCCTAAAACCAAATCTGCACCCTGCTCCATCAACTTTAGAATAGGTGGCATTTTGTTTTCAATATAAAGATTGGCGTTGGGGCAAAGACAAAAATGGACACCTGCTAAATGCGCTTTGGCATAGTCTATTGCAAATGTAATGTCCTCCTCAGGAATGAAAGTATTGTGTACAAGGAGAACCCTTTGTTTGTTGTTGAAATGCGGAAGACAGGAACGGAGTGCAGACTTACCTGTAATGGGGAATGGAGAGGCATCAAAGCCAAAAATTTTCAGAAATGGCAAATAGTCGCCTTCACCCGTCTTATACAGTACATCTTCTGCAGGATGCTCTTGGTTGTGCATTGAAATAACAGCACCCGGAGTTAGCTTGTTTATTTCTTTAAATGTGAGGTTGCTTATGGTATAGGGAGCATGGGGAACTAGTGCTGATTTGAAGTGGTCTTTTTCTAATTCAAGTTCGGCATCATTAAAGGCTTTCAAAACTTCACTGTATTCTTGCATGCGTTTGGGCGACATTTCATCACTGAAACTCAGCACTTCAACAAAATTGTTCCACCTGATTTTACTGTTTCTTTTGGTTTCCAATGTATTGGCAGTATTACCAATGTCGCCTACGGCAACAATGCCATCTTGAAACATTTCTTTTTCCGCTTTCTCTATGCGGTCAAGGATCGTTTCCATTGGAAAATCGCGTTTACCCACCACATCCAGCAGAAAGGGGATTAGTCCGGTATGCGGAGGAATCACATCTTTCAAGTGACTCAATTCTAAATGGCAGTGGGCATTGATAAACCCTGGACAGATGGTACCGGCAAATTCTTCAATATCCTCTCCCGCATCTATGCTAGTGGTCAATTCAACAACGGTTCCTTGTTCATCTGTGATGAGCACCTGCTCATTGTCTATAAACCCAAAACCATTGAACATCTTGTCTCCCTTAAACTTGCGGTATTTCATCACTTGAAATGATTTAACTTTGCAAGCGAAATTAAAGATTTAATACCTGAAGTTTTCCCCCTAATACAAGATGCTCGACAGACTAGACGCCATTAAGGCAAAATTTGATGATATCGGAGTTGCGCTTACCAATCCTGCGGTGGTTAGCGACAATAAGCGTTTCAGCCAATTATCCAAAGAATACAGAAGTTTGGAGAAGATAGTGGTTTTGGCTAACCAATACCGAAAGCTGCTGTCTGACCTTGAATTTAATCGTGAAGCATTGATGGGTGATGATGATGAATTGCGCGATCTGGCCAAGATGGAGACGGCTGATTTAGAAAAGCTGAAAGAGGAATTGGAAAAACAGATCAGAAACATGCTTATTCCCAAAGACCCTCAAGATGATAAAAATGCCATTTTGGAGATCAGGGCAGGTACGGGAGGCGATGAAGCCTCTTTATTTGCTGGAGATTTATTGAGAATGTATATCCGTTTCTGCGAAAACAAAGGATGGAAAACCGCGGTGCTCAATGAAAACGAAGGCACCATGGGAGGGTATAAAGAGGTGCAATTGGAAGTGACAGGCGATGATGTATACGGAACCCTAAAATTTGAAAGTGGAGTTCACCGGGTGCAACGCGTACCTGATACTGAAGCAAGTGGTAGGGTGCATACCAGCGCTGCTACAATAGCAGTGATGCCCGAAGCCGAAGAGGTAGATGTTGAGTTAAGAGAGGCGGATGTAAAAATGGAAACTTCACGAAGTGGAGGTGCCGGTGGTCAGAATGTAAACAAGGTGGAAACCAAGGTAATGCTTACCCATATTCCAACCGGGACTGTCGTAATTTGTCAGACTGAAAGAACACAGCTGGGAAACAGGGAGAAAGCCATGCAAACCTTGCGTACCAAATTATACGAAGAACAAGTAAGAAAGCAAGAAGACGAGATTTCCAGACATCGAAAGAGCTTGGTGAGTACGGGTGATCGATCTGCAAAAATCCGCACCTACAATTTCCCGCAGGGAAGGGTTACCGATCATCGTATAGGCCTCACGCTGTATAACTTACAAGATGTGCTCAACGGAAATGTTGTTGAAATCATTGATGCATTGCAGTTTGCAGAAAATGCCAGCAAACTCACACAGTAACCACTATCCTCCAGTTGCGGGAATTGCTGTAAAAAAGTAGTTTATCATTTTAAAGGGTCTTTAACAACTGTCTTCACAGTTAATTCGTCTATATATTGTGTATAGGCTACTAAAGTTATTTGGGAGATTTTTTACAAAGTGTTAACTGAAAAAAGAGATGGTAAACTTCACCCAAAAACACCTAATCCTTGATCAATCGTTTTTTCTCATAAGCAGTTAGTTTTGGTTACGGCCCCTATTTCCATAGGGGCTTTTTTTTGCCAACCAAACACCCACCAATGTTCCAAGTGCATCTGCCACACCATCCCAATAGGAGAAACTTCTGTTGGTGAAAAACTTCTGGTAAAACTCCATCCCCATGCCAAAAGAAGTTCCTCCTAGAATCAGCAGGAGAATTATTTTTCTTTCCTCATAGTGGGTATTGTTTAAAAAAAACACACCCCACAAATAAGCGAAAACCAAAAAAATGAAAAAGTGAATCAGTTTGTCAATACCAACAACCTTCCATATTGCAGCATCACTTGCTCCTGTTGTATCAAAACTCAGTAGGTAAAAAACACAAGCTGTCCATACAAAAGGAATTAGCTTGTTGATGGTATACAATTTCATGAAATCATGCCCCAATCAGTGCCTTATAGGCGGTGGCATCCATTAATGTTTCTAGGTCTGATGGGTTGTTTAGGGTAATCTTAACCATCCAGCCGTCTCCATAAGGATCTTGGTTTACCAATTCAGGCTGACTATCCAACAAGGGATTTTTTTCAGTGATTGTTCCAGAAACTGGTAGGAACAAGTCGCTCACCGTTTTTACAGCTTCAACGGTTCCAAATACAGCATCGGAAGACATTTCCTTGCCAATACTGTCGATATCTACATAAATGATGTCACCCAATTCTCCTTGAGCAAACTCGGTGATGCCAATGGTTGCTACATTGCCATCAATAGAAATCCATTCGTGTTCTTTGGTATAACGCAATTGCTCTGGGAAGTTCATGTGCTTATTTTTTGCAAGTTTAAGTTATAATTTAAAATAGCGATAATTTAAATTTCAGATATTGAAAATTGGTTATTCGTTTCTTTTTATCAGTTTTACTTTTTTGACCCTAATGTCTACCAAAGGTTTGTCGCCCGACCGCCGCCCGCTGGTCTTGGTGTTGGCAATTTTGTCTATAACATCAAAACCGCTAACTAGTTCTCCAAAAATGGTATAGGTTTGGTCTAGGTGAGGTGCTCCTCCCAGGGTCTTGTATACTTCTCGTTGTGCTGTTGGGATTATTTTACCATTCAATCGATAGGTTTCCACGGAATCAAGTGATTTGTCGTTATACACCCTTCCCTGAACAATGTAAAACTGTACTCCACTGCTTTCTCTTTTAGGATTTAAACTGTCACCCATTCTTGCGGCAGCCAACATGCCTTTTTTATGAAATAAACCTGGTATGATTTCAGCCGGTAAGGTATACGATTTTAGAAACGTATTGCTGTCCGCCTTGGCCTTGGTTTTTTCATCACCTGCTTGTATCATAAATCCTGCAATGACCCTGTGAAAGGCAATGCCATTGTAATACTTTGATTTTACCAATTTAATGAAATTATCGCGGTGCAACGGAGTAGCATCACTCAACCTCAAAATGAGTATACCCGAATCTGTTTTCATTTGTATGTCCTTCTTTCTATCTCCCTCCTTAA
>JBFYPP010000188.1:0-4238 GCA_041303255.1 Chitinophagia bacterium
TCTATTAGTAGGGTTAATTGCAGTATTGCTTTTCAATACTTTCCGTTTCAATCCAGCATCGGAATCTTCTAAACCTTCCATCGCCATCAATAAATATGATACGGCCGCCTTGCACTTGAGCCAGGCGCTGCAAATAAAAACAGTTTCTTTTGGCGATACCCTTCCAATTGATACTGCAGAGTTTATCAAGTTCAGAACCTTCATGGAAACCACTTATCCATTGATGCACCAACAATTAGAAAAGAAATCATTTAATTTATTCAGCTATGTTTTTACCTGGAAAGGCAAAGACACTTCACTTGCACCCTATGTATTGATGGCACATACTGATGTAGTTCCAGTTGAAGCCATTGCAGAAAGCAAATGGAGTTACCCTTCTTTTAGTGGGACCATTGATAAAGACACCATTTGGGGAAGAGGTGCAGTGGATGATAAAGGTTCAGCTATTGCCATCATGGAAGCTGTAGAGTTATCGCTTCAAGAAAACATACAACCAAACAGAACCATCTATTTGTGTTTTGGTCACGACGAAGAAATTTCAGGAAAAAGAGGAGCAGCAATTTTTTCAAAATGGTTTGATTCCAGCAACATCAAGCCAGCATTGGTATTGGATGAAGGCGGTATGATTGATTCTGAAAAATTCAAAGCACTTGGTAGACCAGTCGCGGTTATTGGCACAGGAGAGAAAGGATATACCAACATCGATCTTACTGTAGAAATTCCAGGAGGCCACTCCTCTACTCCGCTCAAAGAAACTGCAATTGATATATTGAACAAGGCGATAGTTAAAGTGAGAGCCAAACAAATGCCTGCTTTGATTGCTCCACCAGTACAGGACTTATTAAACAGGACAAGTGCAGGCGAATCATTTTTCGCCAAAATGGTGATGGCAAACATGTGGTTGTTCAAAGGATCTGTCATCAAAAAAATGGAAGCCTCTAACCAAACCAATGCGATGGTCCATACCACATTGGTGCCAACCATTGTAAAAGCAGGTATCAAAGACAATGTTATTCCATCCATTGCAAAAGCTACTTTTAACAGTAGAATACTACCCGGACAAACCAGTGATGATGTGGTAGCGTTTGTAAAAAAAGCCATCAACGATGAACGTGTGAATGTAAAAAAACAAACCATTTCCCTGTTTGAAGCATCTGCAACTACTGCTGCAGATCATCCCACATTCAAAAAAATTGAAGGTCTTACCCAACAGGTTATGCCCAATGTTTTGGTTTCTCCCTATCTCGTAGTTGGCGCTACAGATTCAAGGTATTTTAGACCATTCAGTGAATCTGTCCTCAATTTTAGTCCCATGCAAGATGTTAAAGGTTTCCACGGCATAGACGAAAGACTGGGCAAAGAAGACCTCAACAGAATGATTACCTTCTATAAGTTGTTTATCCAGGAATAGTTTTTTTTGGAAATTGAAATATTAATCGTAATTTTACGATTAATATGGGAGCCAGCAAAACAGCATCGTACACAAATAAGGAACTCACATTGGCTAAGTACGCCAAGGCATTGTCGCATCCAGCAAGAGTGGCTATACTCAATGTATTGCTCAAAAAACAGTCCTGTATTTGTGGTGATATAGTAGAAGAATTGCCTTTATCACAGAGCACAGTATCCCAACACTTAAAAGAATTGAAAGAAGCAGGATTAATTAAAGGCGATATAGATGGGGTATCGGTCTGCTATTGTATTGATGAAAAAGAATGGAAGAAAGCATCTGCCTTACTCAATGGCTTCTTGGAAATGTTCAAAAGAAATAAAGCCGACTGTTGTTGATTTTTTTTGAGATGAACCATCGTCTGATTGCGATAAAATAAAAAATAATAATATGCCAACCGAAGAACAATTAAAAGAGATCGTTAGAAAAAAGTACAGCGAAATTGCCTTGCAGGACAAGGAAACCAACATGTCATCATGCTGCGGAGCAGGAGGTTGCTCTACAGAAGTGTATAATATTATGAGTGATGATTATACAACTCTGGAAGGATACAATGCAGACGCCGACTTAGGATTAGGTTGCGGGTTACCAACACAATTTGCAAGAATCAAAAAAGGCGATGTGGTGGTAGACCTTGGAAGTGGTGCAGGTAACGATTGTTTCATTGCCCGCCATGAAACAGGCGAGACAGGTAAGGTAATCGGTATTGATTTTACTCCTGCCATGGTCGACAAAGCAAGAACCAATGCAGAAGCAAGAGGTTTTAACAATGTAGAATTCAGACAAGGTGATATTGAGCAAATGCCCATCAGTGCGAATGTTGCAGATGTAATTGTGAGCAATTGTGTGCTGAACTTAGTCCCAAATAAAAATGGTGTATTCCAGGAGATCTATCGTGTATTGAAGCCAGGTGGTCATTTTAGCATCAGTGATGTGGTATTGATCGGCGCATTACCAGAAGGTTTACGAAAAGATGCTGAAATGTATGCAGGTTGTGTTGCAGGTGCTATTCAAAAACAAGTTTACATGGAACTGATTGATGCTAATGGTTTTGAAAATGTGACTATTCAAAAAGAAAAAGCGATTGTGATTCCTGATGATATTCTGAAAAACTATTTATCACCGGATGAAATCAATTCTTTTAAAACAGGAGATACCGGCATTTTCAGTATCACAGTATTTGCACAAAAACCTATTGATCAAAATAAATGCACACCAGGAGGTGGGTGCTGCTAAAACAACCGCTATGAAAAAAGTCTTGGTACTTTGTACAGGCAACAGTTGCAGAAGTCAGATTGCCCATGGCTATTTAAAAAAATATGCAGGTGATAAAGCAGAAATATACAGCGCAGGTGTAGAAACACATGGTGTAAATCCAAAAGCGATTACAACCATGCAAGAAGATGGTATTGATATATCAATGCACACCTCCAACAATATAAATGAATACAGAGATATTGATTTTGATTATGTAATTACTGTTTGCGACCACGCAAAAGAGGTTTGTCCCTTTTTCCCCAGCAACGCACAGCTGTTTCATTACAATTTTCCCGATCCGGCAAAAGCAAAGGGCAGTGAGGAAGAAATCAAAAGAGAGTTTGAGCGTGTAAGAGAACTCATCAAACGCTATTGTATGGATTTTGTAATGAATTACATCTTGTAATTGAAATGGGAATTACAGCAAAAATTGGACTCAAAGAGAATTGGAAACAATTTAGCATACTGGTACTTGTAAATGCATTTGTTGGAGGCATGGTGGGACTTGAACGTTCCATTTTCCCTCAATTTGCTTCTACGAAATTTGGTATTGTTTCAACAACTGCAATCCTCTCTTTCATTGTTGTTTTTGGTGTATCTAAAGCTATCTCCAACTATTTTACTGGCAGACTTTCCAATAGGTTTGGTAGAAAAAATTTACTCATTGCAGGTTGGGTATTGGCTTTACCCATCCCTTTCATTTTAATTTACGCCAACTCATGGACATGGGTTGTAATGTCAAATGTATTACTTGGAATTCACCAGGGATTAACATGGAGCAGCACAGTTTTGATGAAAATTGATCTTGTAGGTCAGAAGGACCGAGGACTTGCTATGGGACTAAATGAATTTGCAGGATACATTGCAGTAGGTTTAATGGCATTGCTTACTGGCTACATTGCTGAAGAATATGGTGTTAGCCCCTACGCCTTTTACTTGGGATTTGCAGTTGCAGTTGTTGGCTTGTTGCTCACAATTATTTTAGTGAAAGAAACTACCCAGTTCATGAAACTGGAGCAGGTAAAAAGTACTTCAAAGAATTTGAAGAATATATTTTTAGATACCAGCTATCGTAATCCCACTCTTGGATCTGTTACACAAGCAGGATTGGTGAACAACTTAAATGACGGAATGATATGGGGCTTGCTGCCTATGCTATTAATTGGATTAGAATTTAACAATGCAGATATTGGATGGATAGCATCAATATATCCTTCCATTTGGGGGATAGCTCAACTCGCAACAGGTAAACTATCTGATATATATTCAAAAAAGAAGATGCTCTTTTGGGGCATGCTTTTACAAGGGCTAACAATAATCATCTTTCCATATACATCCAACTTTTGGATATTAGCCAGCTTAAGCGCATTATTAGGAATCGGGACAGCTTTGGTATATCCTACTTTTCTATCCACCATTGCCCAAGCAACACAACCAAGTCAACGTGCAGAAAGTATAGGAACATTTAGACTATGGAGAGATCTTGGATATGCTATAGGAGCAGTAATTTCAGGAATTTGTGCAGATTTTT
>JBFYPP010000189.1:0-4205 GCA_041303255.1 Chitinophagia bacterium
CTACAAATCTTCCAGGTAAGGAAAGTTCACAACTCAATCTTGGTCCCTTTGCCGCTATGGGCTCCTTTAAAATCTGAACCAATATATTGGGTTTTTGTCCCAATACTTCATTGATCTTCCCTGTTTTGATGATTTCTGGCTCGACTGTGAAATTGGCAAAATCTTGCTGACTCTGAACAGGACTGTTGATAGAGATTTGGGTGAACTTGAGAATTGATCGGGCATAGGGACTCAAATCGGTATAATGCAAGAAGGCGTCTTTTTCAAAACCCACATCCACAAAAGCAGCATTGAGTCCTGGTATTAGCTTTTTTACCTTACCCAAATAAAGGTCGCCCACAGCAAAACTAGCATCGGCTTTCTCGTGGTGAAGCTCTACTAGTTTTTTGTCTTCCAACAAGGCGATTTGAACGCCTTGGGCAGATGAATTGATGATAAGTTCCTTGTTCAAAAGATGACTTGTGATCAATGTATATAACTGAACAAGCGCTGTCTGTGATTGCTCACAAGACAGTGCTATTCAATAATACAATGATGATTAGAAGAATGAAAAGGTTATTTCTTACCCTTTTTGTGACGGTTCTTTCTTAGTCTCTTTTTACGTTTGTGAGTGGCTATCTTATGTCTTTTTCTTTTTTTACCACAAGGCATGATGCAATAAGTTTAGTTGTTAAAAATTATTTCAATGTTTTTATCTTCTCGTCCAGTGCTTTCATCAGCTCTGGATTGTCTACATATTTCTTTCCTTTTTCGTACCACTCCACCGCTTTCTTCTTGTCTCCTCCTCGCTCATACAATTCAGCCAAAAGGAAGATGGCTTCTGAGTTCTGAGGATCTATCTCAGTCACTTTCAAAAACCTTTCGATGGCTTTGTCGTTCTGGCCAGAAACCATACCTCCGAATCCCAACATGAATTGTGCGAACACATTGTTTGGGTTTTTTTCGGCAATGGCCCTGATTTTCAAAATGCCTTCCATCGGAGCTCCGGAAACGCCAAAGAAGAAAGTACTTCCTTGTCCAATTACCGTTGAATCGTTGTTAGGATTTAATGTCAGAGAGCGTGTAAACAAGTTATTTGCTTCGTTTGCCATCCAAGTCCTCAATCCAGGATCAGAGACCCCCCTCAATTCTTCCAACATGGAGTGGGCGGCAAAGTTGAGGCTTTTTTCAGAATTTTCCAACTTGGCCTTTTCGGCGTAGTAATAGATGTAGGGTAAGAAGCTTCTTACGCTGTCTTTCCAAAAATCAGACATCGCCTGGTAATTCTGTTTTTTCTGTGTTATCAGATCGCCTCGCGTTAAAGCAGTTTCCAGACTGGTAATAATGGCAGATTGTGAAGGGGTGAGTCCCTTTTTTTGTTCTCCAATAAAGGCATTGATATCAAAAGCACTGGGTTGTCCAGGTGCCGCTGCAGATGTTTCTGCCGCCTGATCTCCATGGTCTTCATGTTTGGGACTAAACCTACCAAAGGCAAAGGTTACGAACAGCAGCACTGCTCCAGCAGATACCACAATCCATTGCTGTTTTTTCAACATTAAAATTAGTTTAAGGGTGCAAAGGTAGCAAGTTAGGCCATTTCATCAGCACCATCGTCTCCAATAACTGTGCCAATTTCGAGTTTTTTTACTTCTTGCATAAATTCCTTTGCTGGTTTAAAAGCTGGAATATAATGTGCAGGGATATGAACCGCAGTATTTCTTTTGATGTTTCTGCCAATTTTTGCAGCCCTTTGTTTGGTGATGAAGGAACCGAAGCCCCTTACATAGATATTTTCACCTTTAGAAAGGGTAGCTTTTATTTCCTTGAACATGGTTTCCAATGTAACCAACACATCCACTTTTGGAATATTGGTTTTCTCTGCAATCTTGTTGATGAGATCTGCTTTTCTCATTGTTAGTACGTTTAAATTTTTACGACCTTTGGTCGAATGTTTTTAATTTAGCCTTCAAAACACATTCGTTATCAGGCCGATAGCTCTAATAACGTACCGATTTAGATAAAATTGCGTACTTTTTTAGAATTTGCCAAAAAAAAATTACATAAGTGCTTGAAAAACAATTGAAAGTATGGTTTTCTAGCGCTCTGAAAAAGTGGAATTCAGAGAAAAATGACCGTAAAATGCCCTGGAAGGGGGAGAAGGATCCTTATAAGATTTGGTTGAGCGAAATTATTCTTCAGCAAACCAGGGTGGAACAGGGACTGGCCTATTACGAGCGTTTTATTGAACGGTATCCCAGCGTTCACAATCTTGCAGAAGCCATTGACAATGAAGTGTTTAAATTGTGGGAAGGCTTGGGGTATTACAACAGGTGTAGAAATTTGCTTACTACGGCCCGCAAAATTAGTGAGGACTACCATGGCGAATTTCCAAAATCAAAAGAAGGGCTGTTGAAACTCAAAGGGATTGGTAATTATACCGCCGCTGCTATCGGATCTTTTGCTTTTGGTTTGCCTTTGGCAGTACTTGATGGAAATGTATTTCGGGTGCTTTCTCGTGTTTTTGGCATTGGTGATCCAATAGACCAGCAAAAAGGCAAACTGAAATTTGAGGCTTTGGCCAACTTGTTGCTGGACAAAAAGAATCCTGCTTGGCATAACCAGGCCATGATGGACTTGGGCGCTACCATTTGTAAACCCAAGAATCCAGTTTGTGCAGACTGCCCCTTTTCCAACAAATGTGTAGCGTTCATCAAAGGTCAGCAAACTGATTTCCCTCAAAAAGCAAAAAAAACTAAATCCAAAGAAAGGTTTCTATATTATCTGATTTTAGAATTTAAGGGTCAAAGACTGGTGAGAAAAAGAGGAGATGGGGATATTTGGAAAGACTTACATGAATATATTTTAAAAGAGTCGGATGAACCCCAAGCAGAAAAAGAGTTGAGAAACCCCTGTTTTTGGGCACCCCATATCATTTTTACCGCAAAACAAGTCAGAGAAACCTCAGCTGAATTGGTTCATCAACTTACCCATCAGAAAATAAGATCTCGTATTATTTATGTCATCATTGAGAAAAAAATTGAATTAGAGGGGTATCGCTGGGTTTCAAGTAAGGAACTTAAAAAGTTGGCGTTTTCTAGGTTGCTCACCAGGTATGCTGAAAATAGGCAGTAGAGTTAGCTTCGGGTCTATTTCTGTAAATTTGCATCTATGATTGTAATGGCTATCTTATTATCGGCCTCTTTACTGATGTTGTTTATGAATTCAGGAGCCGAGATTGCCTTTTTTTCTCTATCCTACGGGGATTTAAAAAATTTAAGAACCAGACAATATCCCGCTGCTCAAAGAATTTTGTCACTGGTGCAAGAGCCAAGGTTGTTGATGTCTTCTTTGCTCATGGGCAATATGGTTTTAAGGATTTTGGTAATTCTGCTTTTTAATTACCTGGTTACCGATCAGACTTTCCCGGGTTTATCTGGTCTGCTGCTGTTTATGGTAAGGTTGTTAATTGCAATTGTGGTTTTGATTTTATTTGGGGAGTTGTTACCCAAAGTGTGGGCTTCAAATAATTACATCAGGTTTGCGTATTACTCATCAAATTTTGTCTGGTTAAATTTTGTGCTTTTCAAAAAACCGGGCAAGTGGATGTCTGGAATTACCCAAAAAATTGAAAAAGCATTGGGTAAGGACAATATGCATTCCAGAATGGAGCAGATAGACCAAGCCATTTCTATGGATACCGGTGATGGCACTTCGGAGGAAGAAAAAAATATTTTAAAAGGAATCGCTCAGTTTGGAAATATCACCGTGCGCAGAGCCATGAGAAGCCGGTTAGACGTACAAGGCATGGATGAGGCAATTGATTTTTATGAACTAAAAAGAAAAGTAGCCGAGCAGCAATACTCCCGGTTTCCTGTATATAAAGAGAGTCTGGATACCATTACTGGCATGCTGCATGCCAAAGATTTAATTCCACATCTTCAGAAACCAGAAGATTTTAATTGGAAGTCTTTGGTGCGTCCTGCTTTTTTTATTCATGAACAAATGTTGGTTGAAGATTTATTGAAAGAATTTCAAGCCAAACGAAAACATTTTGCCATTGTTGTTGATGAGTTTGGCGGGACTGACGGCATCATTACCATGGAGGATATTCTTGAAGAAATTGTTGGCGAAATTAGAGATGAGTACGACGATGAAGACCTCACCAATGTTCGTGTTGATGAGTTCAACTATATTTTTGAAGGCAGGATGATGATTAATCAAGCGCT
>JBFYPP010000190.1:0-4195 GCA_041303255.1 Chitinophagia bacterium
TCTCTGCTGGAATTAACAAGTAATCCAATTTCATTATTCATTGCCTTTTGAGAAATCTCGCTTAAGCTTCCCCCTTGAACACCAACACCTGGAACCAGAAAAAAATGATCGGGAGCAATGGAACGCAGATTAATGAATTCATCAGCGCGTGTTGCACCAACTACAAACATTAAATTTTCAGGTGTGCCCCAGGAAGCGACTGTCCTGATGACCTTCTCATAAAGTCTTTCCCCGCCTTCTAATGTTTTCAATTCAAAATCATGTGCTCCTGAATTTGAGGTGAGTCCCAATACAATTGCCCACTTCCCTTCAAATTGAAGAAATGGCTTTACGCTGTCCTCTCCCATATAAGGTGCAATGGTAATTGCATCAAAAGGCATTTGTTTCAAAAATGCAATGGCATATTGAGTAGAAGTATTTCCAATATCCCCGCGCTTGGCATCAGCAATTTTAAAATGAGTAGCAGGAATATAGTTCACCGTTTTTTCCAATGCTGCCCAGCCTTTCAGACCCTGTGCTTCGTAAAAGGCGGTATTGATTTTATAGGCAACACAATAGGGCAAGGTTGCATCGATGATGGCTTTGTTGAAAGCAAAAATTGGATCTTCTTCGTTGTGTAGATGAGCAGGTATTTTTACAGGATCTGTATCTAATCCAACGCAGAGATAGCTTTTCTTTAGTTTTATCTGCTCAACCAATTCTTTTCTATTCATAACGGATAGGAATTATCAATTTATACGGAGGCAAGAATCTCTTTCATCGACTGGTGAAAATTCCAGATGTCGTTGAAAGAATTATACAAAGGTACAGGAGCCAGTCTGATTACATTGGGTTCTCTCCAATCCACCATAAACCCTTTTTCAAATAGGCGGTCGTATACTTGTCTGCCTTTTGCGTGAAACAAAAGAGAAACCTGACAACCCCTTTTCTCTGGGGTGAGACAGGTGAACATGGGCGATTTTAACTCGTTAATGGATAACGCCAAGAATGATTTAATTTTCTCTTGTTTTTCAAGGACAGACTTCCATCCTGCTTCTTCAAAAATTTGGAGAGATGCTTTAAGACAAGCATAGAGAATCATAGATGGTGTTCCCAATTGCCAGCTCGTAGCATCTGGCGCCGGGTTAAACGATTTGTGCATTTTGAAACGCTCTTCCTTTTTGTATCCCCACCATCCAGTGAGCCTATTTATTTGCTTGTTCTGCAAATGGTTATCATGTACAAAGATGGCACCCACGGCACCCGGACCACCATTCAAATATTTATATGAACACCAGCAAGCAAAATCAACACCCCATTCGTGCAACTTCAATTCTGCATTACCGATGGCATGTGCAAGATCGTATCCAATCATCGCTCCTGCCGACTTTGCAGCTTTTGCAATTCTTTCCAGATCAAATAATTGACCCGTATAATAATTAACCCCCCCAATGAAAACCAATGCAATTTCGTCAGCATGTTTTTCAATTGCAGCAATGATGTCCTCATCCTGTATCGCAGTATTTTCTTTTTGTGGTTGTATTTCAATAAGATGATCGGCGGGATTCAAACCCAAGTGTTCAAGATAAGAGGTGAACGCATACTGATCACTTGGAAAAGCCTTGGCTTCTACCAACATTTTGTTGCGTTTCCCTTCTGGCCTGAAAAAACTGACAAACATCAAATGGATGTTTACCGTAAGCTGACTCATTACACTAACTTCCTGTTTCTGTGCTCCTGCAATTTGCGAGAGTGGACCAAGCAGCTGATCGTGTAAATCCATCCATGGACGCTCCCCATTAAAAAAAGATTCCACTCCTTCATTTCCCCATTGTTGTAAAATATAATCGATGGAATTGGCTGTTGTTTTGGGTTGCAAACCCAATGAGTTTCCCAAAAAATAGGTGCGTTGAATTCCTTCTTTTTCAGGGATAATAAACTTATTTCTAAAGCCACTCAACACATCTTCTTTGTCGAGCAAATCTGCATATTTTTTACTTAGTTCCATGCTTATTTAATTTAAATGGTCCCGGTTCTACCACCATCCACTGGTATGGTAATTCCATTAAGATACGAAGCAGCTGGAGAAGCAACAAAAGCAGCTACAACGGCAATCTCTTGAGGCGATCCGAATCTTTTGGCTGGTACAGAATTTTTCATGTTTTCAACCATTGATTCAATGGAAACACCTGCACTGGTTGCAAAGCTTTCGGCAACCGCATCCAACCTTGAAGTTGAAATAAACCCAGGCAGCAAGCTATTCACTGTGATACCAAAAGGAGCAAGTTCATTAGACAAAGTTTTTCCCCAAGAAGCAACTGCAGCCCTTATGGTATTGGAAACACCAAGGTTGTTAATTGGAATTTTGACTGAAGTAGAAATCACGTTGATGATTCTACCCCAACCTTTTGATTTCATTGCAGGAATTACAGCTTGCGCAAAAAGGTGATTGCAAATTAAATGTTGGCGAAATGCATTTTCAAAATCTGTTGGATCAGCGGCTGCAATCGGTCCAGCTGATGGTCCGCCTGTATTGTTTATCAAGATATCAATGCTAAACTTTTCTGAAAGCTGATTTGCCATTTCACGAACTGCATCCAGGTTGTTAAAATCAACCACAAAAAAATGATGTTCTTGTCCGTTTTCTATAGATAATGTTTCAATTGCTGCACGCAAGGTGGCTTCATTTCTTGCAAGTAAAATACAACTGGCACCTAAGTTAGCAAGTTCAACAGCAATGGCTTTCCCTATACCTTGTGAGCCTCCACATACCAGGGCTAGTTTTGTTTTTAGTGAAAGATCCATCATGGTTATTCTTCTTCTTGCATTTCACTACGAAGTTTCTCAGAAACTTTTACAAGCACCTTATCAATTCGATGCCCATCCATATCAATTATTTCGAAAGTAAATCCTTTCCATTCAAACTGATCCCCTGTAGAAGGAATGCGTTCTAGTTGATGTAAAATAAATCCAGCCAAGGTGTCAAACTCTTGTTCACCCTCATTCATCCAATCTGCTTTCTCAAAGCGGGTTAGAAAATCATAAAATGGAATTTGCGCATCCACTAAGAAACTACCATCTTCTCTTTCAGTGATTTCATAATCTTGTAAATCAAGTTGAGGGAGATCGCCTACAATAGCTTCAAGAATATCATTTAATGTAACAAGACCCAACAAGGAGCCATATTCGTCTACTACGAAGCTGGTATGAATTTTGGTCTGTTTAAATTTTTCTAGCAATTGATAGGGACTAATATTCTCCGGCACAAAGAGCGGTATTTCCATCACTTCCTTAAAGGATATGTCGTCTGGATTGACATACATGTCTTTTATGGATACAATGCCCTTGATGTTGTCTATTGTTTTATCGCATACTGGATAAACGGAATGAGGTTCTTTCAGAATTTTTTCACGAATGCTAATTTCATTATCCAGCAAATCGAACCAAATGATATCACTTCTATGGGTCATGAGTGAAGTGATGTTGCGGTCGCTTAAGTGAAATACCCGCTGAATAATTTCTTGTTCGGTCTCTTCAATTGCCCCATGTTCTGTACCCTCATTGATGATTGCTTTTATTTCCTCTTCAGTCACTTGCGATTCATCAGGTTTTAGTCGGAACATTTTTAAAACCAAGGTGGAAGTTTTAGAAAGCAACCAAACGAAAGGATACATAAATTTTGAAATAAGCAGCATTGGTCCAGCCACTGATTTTGCAATTCCCTCCGGATTAGAAAGTCCAATTCTTTTGGGAATCAACTCCCCAAAAACAAGAGAGAAGAAAGTAATGACAATTACCACTGCAAATGTTGCCAACTCATTGCTGTAAGCAGACACAGAAGGTGAGAATTTAAAATAGTTTTCAACATCATCTACAATTCGCTCTCCGGAGAACACCCCCGTAAATATTCCGATCACAGTAATTCCAATTTGTACCGTAGAAAGGAAAGAGTCTGGATGTTGAGCAAGCGTTAATGCTCTTTTAGCACGTAGGTCTCCTTTGTTTGCCTGTCCCTCTAGTCTGGGTTTTCGTGCCGACACCAGCGCTATTTCTGCCATGGAAAAAAATCCATTAATCAGTATGAGAAGGAACAGGATAATTAAATCATTCATATACTTGGTTGATGTAAAGATAAGGTCTGGTTGGCTATTCGAGCAGCCCCCCAACCAAAAAGCATCCCCAAGATAGCCCCAAATAGCACATCAGAGGGAAAATG
>JBFYPP010000191.1:0-4193 GCA_041303255.1 Chitinophagia bacterium
TTGAATAATGTATTTCACAGTAGATGAATCAACAGAATAGCTTGGATTCGTCCAATTTAATGAAAGTACCGTCTTTAACGAATCAGCTGGAGTTGGGGCAATTGCATTTGTAGATGCTGCAAGAGTAGCACTACCCGCATTGCTGTAAATCATTAAAGGGTCCACTTTACTACAGGATGTAATAAAAGTGGCTGCGATGAGCAGAATGGTTGCGAATTTTGTAAACATTTTCATTTTGGTGTATTTAATATGAACCTTATAATTTGGTTACGGTAAACTTGCCAGCTTGGAAATCGACAACTATTTTGTAATTGCCCGCTACTGTAGGTCCAACAAATGCCGGATCAGAATCCTTCTTTTGAAAAACTCCACCAGTAGCATCTCCCTCAACCATATGGTACTGTGTACCCCAAACCCCATTGTCTTGTAGCATCTTGTATGCTCCACCGCCTTTGAAAGCAACCTGAAGTTCATACAAGGTTTCAGATACACGGGTGAATTTCTGAGAATTAACAAATGGATCTGGCAATGGATTGTTCCAACCAGACTCAAATGCATCTCCCACTACCCACAAATTACCTTGAGTAGGAATAGGCACTTTGGGAGGAGGCGCATAAGGGGTTACATTGAAAGTAAGTGAATTTGAAACAAGGGTTGTTGTGGAAGATCCGATAGAAGCAGATACACGTACATCAATTGATGCCGGTGTATTTAGCTTAAGTTGTAAATCGCTAAGTACAATATTCAACTCTTTTTGAGAGTAGGTAACACTTAGGTCTTTGCTAATTGAAATTGTTTTTTTGGTTGCGCCTTTAAAGCTTTTACCCGCAACATCAACTTCTAAAGTATAGCTTACATCTTGACTACTAATTCCTGATGCAAAATTGTATTCAGGGTTTGTCCAGCTAAATGTAACGGCTACATCATTCTCAGTTAAAAAACTCAAAGGAATAGCGCCATTGAGTGATGCTTTTAATTGCGGAGTATTACCACCCAAAAACACTTCTTTTGTTTCTTCTTTTTCACAAGAAGTGAGGGTAATGGCAGATACTAGCGTTATCAAGAAAAGGTGAAAAATCTTTTTCATATAAAATGATTTTACGATGATTAATATCCTGAATTCTGTTTAAGATTTGAATTAGATGAAACATCAGCGGAAGGAAGTGGATATAAATTTCTGAATGCAGCCACTCCGGTTCCACCTCTTACACCACCTTTCCATGGCCATAGATAACTGGCACCAGTAAACTTACCATACCTGATTAAATCAGTTCTACGATGTCCTTCCCAGTACAATTCTCTTGCTCTTTCATCTAGAATAAAATCAGCATTTAAGTCAGCAATAGAAATATTTCCTGAATTTCCACCATAAGCACGCTGACGAATAAGGTTAATATAGTTAACCGCATTTGTTTTTTCTGCTTGAGAACCAGAACGAACAGCAGCTTCAGCATAAATTAAATATTGCTCAGACAACCTGAAGATTGGAAAATCAATATCTACCCAAGTTAAATTAGAACCAACACTGTTGTCTCTTCTAATATTCTTGAACTTAGTTATAGCATAACCATCTTTGAAATTGGTAAGGTCATTAATTTCTAAATTTTGTCCCTGTGTAAAAAATTGAGAACGCTTATCAGCAGTTCCATTTACATCTGGGAAAAGCGCTGGAATGTTTTTAGTGGTTCTAAGACCGAACCATCCTCCATCAACACCAAAACTCAGTGCATTCATATCACCGCCAACAGGAGCGTGAGTCAAGAACGTAGTTCCACCCCAGTTCTGTGTTTTCAATCCATCGTAATTGATGGTGAGTATAAACTCAGAGGTATTCACGTTGTTATCTGCACGCATCAAACTACTATACTGTGGAATAAGTGAATACCCAGCATCAATAACTTTTTTAGAATAGATGATTGCATCAGCATTACGTGCAGTTCCAGTGTAAACACTTGCATTTAAATAAAGTCTTGCAAGCAAAGATTGTGCTGCTGCTTTGTCTGCGCGACCATACTCGTTGCCTTTTGCGTTTGGAAGTTCCGCCTCTATTGCCTTAAGTTCAGATTCAATAAATGAGAACAATTCAGTACGAGTAGCTTGCTTAGGCACAAAAGTACCCAATGCCTCTTCGTCTGTAGCAAAAGGAACATTACCGAATAGATCCAATAGAACCGAATACTGGTAGGCACGTAAAAATCTTGCTTCAGGTTTGTATTTTCTTATGGTTTCCGCATCATTTCCCGCAATTCCACGTGCAGAAAGATTTGCATCGGTAGTCTGACGCAAGAAATCATTACACAAAGTAATCTGATAGAAAGAGCGATAATACAGTCCAGTTAGCATTGGATTGTTTGAGCTCCAGTTCATGTTGTGGAAATCCTGAATTCCAGGATCACCCCAAGCAACTACAGCTTCATCCGTACTCAATTCTTGTGCTTTCCAATACAACCTCAGAAAGTCAGCTGTTCCTTCGTCTAAGCCCTGAATATCTCCATTACCATTGGGACCTTGATTTCCGGTTGTTGCGAAAGCACCATAAAGTTTTGCAAAAGCTTGCTTATACCCTTCTGGTGTACGATATACTTGCTCTGAAGTGATATCGTTTAAGGGAAGTAAATCAAGCTGTTTCGAACAGGAAGCTAGAAAAATAGTCAACAACGCAATGTTTGACAATTTGATAAAGATTTTCCTTTTCATAAATATTAATTATTGTATTCTTTAAAAATCAAGATTTAGTCCCAATACGAAAGTCCTTGGTCTTGGATAAAAATTATTGTCTATGCCGCCGCCAATTTCAGGATCCAAGCCATTGTATTTGGTAACCACCAAGGCATTTTGGATATTGGCACTCAAACGTAAATTTGCTTTGTTCCTTAACACTTGTCCTACGTTATACCCCAGGTTAAGGTTATCTACACGGAGGAAAGATGCATTCTGAACATAGTAGTCTGAAAGGAAATAATTAGCCCCATTTCCACTAAATCCGCTTCTCAATACTTCCCTAGAACCGTTGTTAATGTATCCAATTGGATTCAAAATATTACGCAAAGTTCCGGTACTAGAGGCAACGTTGTTGTATACATAATTACCAATGTTGGCACGAGCAACGAAACCTGCGTTCCATTTTCCAACACTCAAATTAGAACTCATACCAAAAAACATCCTAGGATCTACACCCTTGTATTGATAGAGGTCCTTTTCGTTGATTACTCCATCGCGGTTTAAATCAGCAAAAAGATTATCAATGGGTTTTCCAGCTTCGTCATATACTTGTTTGTATACATAGAAGGCGCCTCTGTTGTAACCTACAGAATGAATCATGATGGTATTACCTGTTCCTCCAGAGATACCTGCAAATCGGGCACCTGGATAACTAGGGTCATCTGAAATGGTAAGTTTGGTAATCTCGTTTTGGTTGAATGTTGCATTGAATGAAAGATCCCAAACCACATTCTTGTTCTTGATTGGTGTTACATTCAATGTTAATTCCACTCCACGATTTTCCATAGTTCCTACGTTGGCAATAATTCTGTTAGAGAAATTAGTACCGGCAGGTTGGTTGATTTCATTCAACAAATCTTTTGTTATTCTTCTGTACAATTCAACTGTACCGCTTACTCTTCCGTTGAAAAGTCCGAAATCCAATGCAAGATTTCTTGTCTCGGTTTGTTCCCATCTGCGGTTAAAGTAATATCCACCCGGACGAAACATTTGGTAAAATGAATTTCCAAATTGATACTGTGCAGTTAGTGTACTCAAATTATAGTAAGAGATATAATCATAAAAACCGATGCCATCTTGTTGTCCGGTTACCCCATATCCAAAACGCAATTTAAGATCTGAAACAACTTTAGAGTCCTTAAGGAAAGACTCTTCGTTGATTTTCCATGCCAATGCCGCAGAAGGGAAAAGTCCAAAACGATTACCCGAATTGAATTTAGAGGAACCATCCTGGCGAAGAGCAGCGGTAACAAGGTATTTGTTTGCAATATTTAAGTTCATACGGCCCAATGCTGAAGCCAAGCGATATTGTGGCTTATCAAAAGCAAAATTGGGCTCGTTAACTATTGTTTCATTAAATGTTCTATCAGCAAAATTATAACTGGTAGTCAAATAATCCTGATACTCATAACCCGCAGTTACGTCTAGCTTAGTTTGGATAGACTTGATGTCTTTTGTATAATTCAAGTAAG
>JBFYPP010000192.1:0-4188 GCA_041303255.1 Chitinophagia bacterium
AAAGACATTCCAGGAATTCCGTTGATGGGAAACAAGGTGCAGGTTTTTGATGATGAGCACAGTAGTTTATATGATTTCTCTGTAGATATTCAAGAGTACAAAGGCAAAACGGCTTATGTATTTACACTAAAAATAAAAGACAATTTGTCTGTCTTTAAAAGAGATGATGTTGTGATTGACGAGATGACCACCTGGTTTGATTACAGCAGCTTTGAAGTGATGGAGCGGGATTACAAAATGACATACAATGCGGGTGTGTATCGTTTTAATGTAACGATGCACGTTGAAATAGATAAGTTTGGAGAGTTTCTTTATCCCAAATTAATTAGATACGACGGCAGCTGGGGTGTCTTGGTCAAAGGGAGTGAACGTGGTTTATTTACAGCCACGCTTTATGGTCTCTCCGAAAAATGATTTATACTGGAATAGCCACGCCATTTCTCAATTACTTTTTTTAGGTCTTCTGCAAGTTCACTTTCGAACAACATTTCTTTTTCTGTTGCAGGATGAATGAATCCTAATGTTTGGGCATGTAGTGCTTGCCTTTTACAAATATCAAAACAGTTGTCTACAAATTGCTTGTATTTGGTGAATACGGTCCCTTTTAAAATTCGATTACCCCCGTAGATTTCATCGTTAAAAAGCGAATGGCCAATATGTTGCATGTGCACCCTAATTTGGTGTGTCCTGCCAGTTTCAAGTACGCATTCAACGAGGCTTACATACTTCATGTTTTCAATTACCCGATAATGCGTGATGGCCTCTTTGCCATGGTCGCCTTCCGGAAAAACATCCATTAATTTTCTTAAACGGGTATGTCTGGCAATATGCCCAGTGATGGTTCCACCAGTTTCATCAAAATTACCCCAGACCAGGGCAATGTATTTTCGTTGCACGGTATGGTCGAAAAATTGTTTTGCCAATTTAACTGCAGCCAATTCTGATTTTGCAAGTACAATCAAGCCGCTTGTGTTTTTATCAATGCGATGGACCAACCCAAAGCGAGGGAGTTTGGATTCATCCAAATCGGGTCGTTGTTGTTTTAAATGCCAGGCAACACCATTGATTAGTGTGCCACTAAAATTTCCTGCTCCCGGATGGACCACCATTCCTGCAGGTTTGTTGATTACCAAAACATGGTCGTCTTCAAACACGATGTTCAGCGGAAGTTCTTCAGCAATGATTTCGTAGGTTACCGGGTCTGTATCTGAATAAAATATGATTTGGTCTTCTGGTTTTACTTTGTAGTTGGATTTTATTTTTTGGCTATTGACCAGCACCATACCATTGTCAATGGCATTTTGGATTTTATTTCTGGACGTGTTTACAACCTTGTGTAGTAAGAATTTATCGATGCGCAGCGGTTCTTGTCCTTTGTCCACAACCAAAGTAAGCCGCTCGTAGAGTTCTTCAGCATTTAATTCGTTGTTTTCTTCAATGTGTAGATCTTCTATTTCCTCCTGCGACATAATACTTATTTTTGCAAAGTTAATTGATTGTTCACCAATAGCTTCCAGATGCGCCAAGATGTACATTTTAGAGATTTGGGAATTATAGAATATGGCGAAGCTTGGCAAATACAGGAGGCTTTGTTAAAGGCGAGTACCTCAATAAAATCACAACGGGTGAAAGGGGAAACAACCGAGGAGACAGAACACCATCTACTCTTTTGCGAACACCCTCCTGTATACACCTTGGGTAAAAGTGGCGATGAGGCGCACATCTTGATTTCAAAAGAAGAGCTTGCCCAAAGGAATATTGCCTATTATCCAACAAATAGAGGAGGAGATATTACGTTTCATGGTCTTGGTCAGGTAGTTGGTTATCCCATACTTGATCTTGAGAAATATTATACAGACATTGGTAAGTATTTAAGGTCGTTGGAGGAGGTAATTATTTTAGTCTTGGCAGAATACGGACTCAAAGGAGATCGCAGTCTGGGTGAAACCGGAGTTTGGTTAGACCCCGACAATAAAATGAAGGCCCGAAAAATATGTGCTTTGGGTGTACGATGCAGCAGGTGGGTAACCATGCACGGATTTGCTTTGAATGTAAACACGAATCTGGATTACTTTACTTTAATTGTTCCTTGTGGTATACCCGATAAGCAAGTAACCTCATTGGAGAAAGAATTGGGAAGGGCCGTTGATATGGAAGAAGTGAAGTTGTGTATTAAAGAAAAGTTTTCTCTTGTTTTCCAGAGTAATCTTATTTGATATCTGCAGGAATGTAAAACCTGTTTTTCTCTCTTAATTTCCCAGCCTCGTAAAGTTCATATTTGAACCAGCCACTTTTATAGAAATTTGACCTATCGATTAGTAACAGCGGTTCTTTGATGTTTTTCATCTCAAAGACCGGCATACCTTCTTTGGTATAGACATGCATGCTAAATTTCTTTTTGTGCACATCAGGTAGTGCAATTACGAGATTACCTTCGTTGTTGGTAAAGATGAATCCTGAAGGGTTAAAAATATCTTCTTTTGTGGTGTTCTCTATTTTGAGAATTGGCTTTACTACTTGGTCTACATAGCGAATGATTTTCATTGCTTTTTCTGGGTTCGCCTTGAATACACTATCTATTTTGTTTAGAATAACAGAGTCTGATTTTAAAGCTTTTTTAAGGTCAGTTGCAAGTGTAGAATTTGATTTGATAATGCTATCCACTTGTGTTGGAGAAATCATTTTTTTCTCAATCTCTTTTTTATCTGTGTTCTTCGGTTCTGTATTTTTTATTTCTATGCTGGGTTTTTTAGGTGCAGTAAACATATACCTGCTTCCAGAGCGCAAATAGAATATTCGGTAATAATAATTTTCACTGTTTGTTTTTTTATAGGCAAATCCGTTGGTGATTGCTGCTGGGTCTGGCATCGTCACAATTGACCGGAACCCACCTATAGAGTCTTTTGATTGTTGGATGATGAGTTGAGCAATATCGTTGTACGGATTAACCCAACCAATGATGATTGCGCCATTGCTTGCTTGTACCTTAAAGTTTGGCAAACTGTCTTGTGCATGGGTCGTGATGACCAATGAAAACAAAACGGGAAAAATGGCAGCAGCAAGCTTGGGTCTAATGGAAACCATTGAAACAAAGTTAACAAGGTTCGTTCAAAAAATAAGTTCCTTGTTTTTGAGTGATCTGTTGCCCTGCAATCCGCCGCTGTGGACCAATAACACATTTGAGCCTTCTAGAAATTGGTTTTTCGTTAGCATCTGATCAAAAGCATAAGCAAGTTTTCCTGTATAAACAATATCTGTTGGTATTTGATGCTGTTGATAAAATGTATTCATGAAAAGGAGTAGGTCTGGGGTCTTTTTTGCAAATCCTCCAAAGTGATAATCATAATTGAGTTGAAAAGATTTTTCAGCTATTTCAGTTTCGGATAGCAGTTGCTTGATTTCATTTTCTATAGTATAATTGTTTTTTAAGGCTGATACCAAGAGTAACTTCTGGTATTTTTGGAGTGAGAGTATCAAGCCTGCACCCATGGTGCCAGAGCCAGCTGATGCCATGATGATGTTATAATTTCCGGCCTCTTTAAAGGACAAAATTTCTTTTGCACCCAGTGCACCGGTTCTTCCATAGCCGCCATAAGGGATGATTAGACTTTCTGGTTTATGTGATTCTTCGCAGTCGATTTGCAAAGCATCAAATTTTTCTCTTGGTGTAAATTTCAATTTCATGCCATAGTGCTCACAATCCATTAAGGTGTCTGAGAGCAGGGCTGGTCTTTCTCCTCTTACGTATCCAATTGATTTTAGTCCATTTTCCTTTGCCGCAAATGACGTAGCCACCAAATGATTGGAGTGGGCGCCTCCAAAACTGACGATTTCTTCTTTTTTTTGATTTAGTGCGTTTTCAATATAATATTTGAGTTTATAGATCTTATTACCAGAAACTACAGGATGCAACAAGTCTAGCCGCAATACAGCAGCTGTAATACCCCGTTTCTTTGTGTATTGATTCGAGATTTCTTGTATTAAAGTATTATCTAACATATGCTATACGAAGTTCGTATTTTGATGCCTTGTTTTTTAAAACTAATTTTACAGCCTAAATATTTGTTAGATGAAACCAACACTAATGATTCTGGCTGCGGGTATGGCCTCAAGATATGGAGGAATGAAACAGATAGAAGCATTTGGTCCGGATGGCGAAACAATCATGGACTACTCCATCTATGATGC
>JBFYPP010000193.1:0-4184 GCA_041303255.1 Chitinophagia bacterium
ACACCATGGTTGTCAGTTTTGTTGGTTTTTTCCCTTTTGAGCAAAACATAAGCCTGCATGCAGATCAGGAACTAAACCTCTCCTTGTTGTCAAAAAGCAGTCTTTCTCAGGAAATTGTGATTTCGTCTAAGAAAAGAGATGCAAATGTAAAAAATGCCCAGATGGGGCAAATTGACCTGTCTATGAGTAGGATGAGGTCCGTCCCTGTCATTTTTGGTGAAATCGATCCGCTCAAGACTTTACAGCTGTTTCCGGGTGTCTCCAATGCTGGAGAAGGAAATTCTGGGTTATACGTAAGAGGAGGAGGGCCAGACCAAAACCTCATTTTATTAGATGATGCAGTAGTGTATAACTCCGGGCACCTTTTTGGCTTCTTTTCGGTTTTTAATGGGGATGCGATAAAAAACATTACGCTTATTAAAGGAGGTATGCCTGCCCAATATGGCGGAAGGCTTTCATCCGTGTTGGATGTCTCCATGAAAGAAGGTAACATGAAGAAATTCCAAGCTGAGGGGGGTATTGGGTCTATTTCATCCCGTTTGGCTGTCCAAGGTCCACTTCTTAAAGACAAAGCCTCGTTCATTGTTTCAGGTAGGCGGACGTACATAGATGCACTGGTGAAACCTTTTATCAAAAAAGGGAGTCAGTTTTATGGATCAGGCTATTATTTCTATGACTTAAATGCAAAGTTCAATTATAAGTTTTCAAACAAAGACAGGCTCTACATCAGCGGATATTTTGGAAGGGATGTATTTGATTTTGTAAATAACCAACGTCAGTTTGATGTTAATATTCCTTGGGGGAATTCAACACTCACTGCCCGTTGGAACCATGTTTTCAGTAACAAGTTATTTTTAAACACGACAGTGGTTTACAATGATTATGATTTTGCGTTGGGTGCACTGCAAAACAATTTCAACTTTGCTTTAAAAAGCGGAATTAGAGATGTAAATATTAAGAGTGATTTAGATCATTATTTGACCCCTGAACACCAACTCAAATATGGGATTCAATATACTTTTCATCGATTTTCGCCATCGGTAGTTTCTGGTCAGCAAGACAGTGTTGTATTCAACCCAAACAATGCACAACTTAAATATGCCCGTGAAATGGCTGCTTATGTTCAAGATGATTGGGAAATATCTGATGATCTGAAAATGAGTTATGGCATAAGGTGGAGTGGATTTCAACAAGTGGGTCCGTATACCAATTATACCACCGATAATTTTGGAAATCGTTTAGACAGTGTAGCATTCAAAACTTCGGAACCTATTAAGTTTTATTCCGGTTTTGAACCAAGGGCAACGCTTAGGTATTCATTGGATGATGAAACTTCAATTAAAGGTTCTGTCTCTAGAAACCGACAGTATATACATTTGGTAAGTAATTCAGGAACTACCTTACCCACTGATGTTTGGGTGCCCAGCACATTTAGGGTAAAACCCCAGTTGTCATGGCAATATGCTGCAGGGTTTTTCAAAAACTTTAACGACAATGCCTACGAAACATCGGTTGAAGTCTATTATAAATCCATGAAAAATCAAATCGAATACCGTGAAGGTTATACCCCTTCAATCAAGGATCCTGAAGAGGAATTTGTTTTTGGAGATGGATGGAGTTATGGTGCTGAGTTTTTCTTTAATAAAACCAAGGGTCGGTTCACGGGTTGGATTGGATACACCTTGGCTTGGTCTTGGCGCAAATTCCCTGAGTTAAATAAAGGAGATAAATACCCTGCTAAATTTGACCGAAGACATGATCTTTCTGTAGTGGGGATTTATGATTTAAATTCCAAATGGAAATTTTCTGCTGTGTTTGTGTATGCAACTGGTAACGCTACCTCTTTACCAGAGAAATTTTATTTGGTTGAGGGAGTGCTTACTCAACAGTACAGCAACATCAACCAATATCGATTGCCTTCTTACCATCGCCTGGATCTATCAGCTACTTATACACCTGTTCCAAAGAAATTGAGAAAGGTGACCAGCAGTTGGAATTTTAGTATTTACAATGCCTACAGTAGAAGAAATCCTTATTTCTTGTATTTCGATCAAACGGGTAGTGCTTTTGATGGAACATTGGAAGTGCAAGCAAAACAGGTTTCACTGTTTCCTGTAATTCCCTCAGTTACCTACAATTTTAAATTTTAAGCTTTTTATTTTTTGAGTTTAAATCGAATAGCACCACTGGTCTGCTCATTTGAAGAGATGTTGATTTCAAAACGTTGCGTAGGCGTGGTAACCACCATCAAGGCGGTATTTGGAGGAATGGAACCTAGGCTTTCTGCATACATAATTAGATCATATTCGTCTTCATTGTTTTCAAGCTTAATTTGTATGGTTATGGGTTGTGCAGTCAGCATTTTTGAGGATACCAATTGCTTTTCGTTTAGGAAAATTGAAACTACATCACCATCTATTTGTCCGTTGTCGTAGATCTCAACTTTTATAGTAGCAGCATTCACTTCAATCACTTTTATAACCTGATAAGTTCTCTTGGCTAGCTTTTCTTTTGTGTTTTCGGGAATATTTTTGGCTTTTCCTCCTTCAAATGGGACAATGGGTTTTTCTGTACTTTTCTTTTCTGAAAAATTATCTTTTAATGTTTGTTGTGCTGCTTTTGGAGGTAAGGGTACTATTTCATCTTTAAGCTCAATGATGGGCTTCTCTAAAGGTTTGACAGGTGTTTTTGCAATGGTTTGCAATTTGGGTTTAGGATTTTGTTTTGGAGCTGCTTGCTGTTTAGGATTTAATTTTGAAACAGGTTGATTTTTTGGAACTGTATTGGCTGGTTTAGACGCTGGACTAGAAGGAGTTTTATTGGTTTTGTTTCCAGTTGAATTTGCTTTTTCTTCACCGGGCTTATTATCTTCCTTTACCAATGCTATTCTTTCAAGCGTTGTAAATCCTTTGCCACAAGTACTCCCTTTTTCAAAAGGCTTCCATTTTCCTACAAGTGTTTCTTTGTCTTTTTGTTTTAGATAAGTAAGTTGATGCGATTGGTGGCAATTTTCAAAATCAGGAGGTGTGTTGGTTTTGACTGTTTCTATTTCACTTATCACCATCGATTTACTTCCTTTATCGAATGCTCCCTTCAATTTGCAAATGACAAAATATCGTTTCCCTGCAATTGAAAAATAAGTATACGAATATCCGGAAAGCTGACTACCATTGGATTCAATTTCCAATACATAATCTGTCCCGCTCCCTTCTGGGTCATCCTCAGAAGTAAAATTTCCTATCCACTGACCACTAATATTTTGTGCAATTAAATTTGAGGTATTGCAGAATTGCAGGGCAAACAGCAATAAAAATGTCACCCATGAAAGACGGGTGTTTTGAAAATACCTTAAGATTGTAGTGTGTAGAGTTTGGGTCAAATTCAACTTTTTTGATCGACCTGCTAAATTATTGTGAATTCAAGACGGGCTTACCCAATAGTTCGTTAAATTTGCTTTTTGAGTGTTATTAATTTCAATCCAAGTTAAAAGATGATCAATGTTCGTTTCCCAGATGGGGCAATAAGAAATTATGAAATTGGGGTAACACCCATGAGCATAGCCAAGTCTATTTCTGAAGGATTGGCAAAAAAAGTAATTGCAGCTTCTGTCAATGGGGTGGTTTGTGATGCTTCAACACCCTTAAAATCAGATGTCTCTTTAAAACTTCACACTTGGGAAGATACTGAAGCCAAATCAACTTTTTGGCATTCCTCAGCTCACTTGTTGGCGGAAGCTGTAGAAGCCAGTTTCCCTGGTGTAAAGTTTTGGGTTGGCCCTGCTGTAGATAGGGGCTTTTATTATGACATGGACCTGGGCGATCGACATTTAGTGGAAGACGACCTGATTTCACTGGAAAAGACAATGGTTGAATTGGCGAGCAAAAACAATGTTTTTGTAAAAAAAGAGATCAATAAAACTGATGCAATTGCCTATTTCACAAAGAAAGGCGATGAATATAAACTCGACTTATTATCCGGATTGAATGATGGAGAAATTACCTTCTATACACAAGGAGACTTCACTGATCTTTGTCGCGGTCCTCATATTCCACACACCGGTCTAATCAAAGCCATTAAATTAACTTCAGTTGCTGGTGCTTATTGGAAGGGCGATGAAAAGAACAAACAGCTTACCAGAGTTTATGGAGTAACATTTCCAAGCCAAAAGGAGCTGGATGAATACC
>JBFYPP010000194.1:0-4179 GCA_041303255.1 Chitinophagia bacterium
TGATTCTTGTTCATCACCCAATCATTTCTTCTAATACGTACAGCACAATGCAGAGCAAGGTCAATATTTTCCAGAACCTCTTTTCTATCTAGATCAATCGTGTCGTTGTTCCATTTCGAATAAAAGTGATTGCAAAGTTTGTGAAGTTCATAGGCGACATCACCCCTAATTTGAATTGCCCAATCAAGCCATGCTGGATTACCTGGCAAATCATTGTATCTGTTTGAAATATTAATTCCACCCACCAATGCGATAGTGCCATCGCAGACTACAATTTTATGATGAAGCCTTCTTCCAAAGTAAAATCGTTCGCTTTTAAAAATAGGGTTGAAAAACCTCAGTTTTATACCCTCTTCTCTTAATTTATCTTTAAATGATGTACTTAGTTTCCTGGAGGCATATCCATCAAGTAAAATTTGTACCTCAATATTTCTTTTTCGTGCGGAAATTAATTTTTCTACAATGTTGGTACCGGTCTCGTCTTCTTCAAAAATATAAATTTGAATTTGTATGCTTTTTTTCGCCTGTTCAATCATCGCTTCTAAGGCTGAAAAATAGCCGTGCCCCCCTCTAATTAGGGTAGGTTGGTTGTGAAAAGAATAACTGGTTTTAATTCTTCCGTTAGAGGACATTCAGGATTTTTCTAAATCTAAAGTTGGATTCAATCTTCCTTACTGATTTTTATCATTTTTTAAACTAATCCCAATCAGATAATTATTGCTTAACCATTCGGTATTTATAAATCTCTCCTGTTACGGTAGTAAGAATTACCTGGTAAATTCCTGCTGGCCATCCATTGGCATCTAAGCTTATGTTGTTATTGCCTCTGAAAATATTTTTGAAGGTTTGAGTCATTGTTTTCCCATTGATTGCTATTACAGTTAATCGAATGCCCTGCGTTTCTTTAGATCGAATACTAATGTTACCGCTATTTCTAAATGGATTTGGAAATGCTTTGATGATGATGTTTTCATTGTTATCAGATGGCCAATCACCGCAAGCCCCTTTGTTTTGTAGATTAAAATCTATCCATTCTGCTCTTTGTTTAATCCAGAGCTTCATGGTGTTTTTTTCTTCTTCGTAGGAGCGAATAGCATTGATTCCTCTCCACCAAGTATTGCCGCTAAGATTCCATTTTGCAAAATGCCTAGTTCTCGCTTCAGTCGTAACAACATCTGCAGAGTCGATCAGGTTGTTTATCCGTTGATCAGATAAGGTTGTTTTTCTTAGGTCCAACCACCTGCACCTTAATGAAGAAACAAATGAGGTGTCTAGCATGAGCCTATCCCACCAGAAAGGGATTAGTCCTGATCCGTCACCCGGACAAACATTATTGAATTTATAGGCCCAGCCTGAAATTAGACTTCCATCGCAATAGTCCGCATTTTTAAACCCAAGGTCGAAGTCCCATGCTGGACCTGCTTTTATCCTGCCATCACCTACGTTTTTATTTTTATGGAAATAGCTGCTTAACCTATAGCCGTCTATATTTCTACTGAGCTCATTCATAATTAGAAAGTCTATGAAGCTTGTGAGGTCAGCATGTTTTCTCACACCAAAAGATGGATCTTGAAAATTTGGACCAGCCAAAGTAGATTCAAAATCATCTACGGTTTGTTTGATATAGTTTTTTTGTTGTGTAGTTATATCTGCAGATTTTGGATAGACATAGGAAAAT
Source organism: Chitinophagia bacterium (assembly GCA_041303255.1). Lineage (GTDB taxonomy): Bacteria > Bacteroidota > Bacteroidia > Chitinophagales > Chitinophagaceae > Pollutibacter. Next base: position 1,679 of record JBFYPP010000194.1, read on the forward strand.
TGACGCCTTGCCTGGTTGGTTGCCCCTGGAGTTGGATAGCTTGATAGCCATCCATTGGGTTCTTTATCTAAACTAAAAATATAGCCTCCCGTAAGTTCTATTCCTGTATTGTCTGTCGGTAAGAGTTTGCTAATGTTCACCCTACTGGAGTCTCTTTTGATTTTTTCAGTAAGTAAATAAATACCCTGGTATTCATTATTCAAGATCAATTCAACGTACCGTACCCTGGAAGCCCATCTGCCCATTTCCCTGGTAAGCGTATATGCCAGGTAATTGCGCATCATGGTTTTGTCCATGTACGGCGCATACAACACCCAGTCACTTTCTGGGGGCATTCCAAGTAAAGGTGTGGGCACTTCTAATCCTGCTGCATCCCTCAGCTCAATGTCATACGACCTAAGCGGTTGTCCTTGCGAAGATTGTCCCCTTAGTTCAATTCCGGCTTTACCATTGAACTCATTGGCCACATCAGTACTTTTATTTCTTTTCCCAAGGCCATTATACACAATGGATAAATCGGCTGTAATTTTTGGATCATTTACGATTACACCACCTCGGGTATTTATCATTACCAATGGTAAATCGGTATCTAATGTTGTTGATGTCTGGGCATTCAAAACAACAATTAAGCCATAAATACCAAGAAGGAAAGAAAAAAGTTTTTTCATGTGAATATTCAACCGCAGATAAATTTAAACAGAGTTTGGTGATAAAAGCGCAATTGGAGGTGATTTTTCCCCACATGGCAATCGGTGCAGTTGCTTTCGTATTTTTGAAGCTGTCCATACTTAAAAGATGTCAAAAATTATTCAGGATACTCCATTGATGCAACAGCATCGGGCAATCAAACAAAAATACCCCGATGCCATTCTCTTATTTAGGGTGGGAGATTTTTATGAAACCTTTGGAGAAGATGCTGTTCGTTCTTCAGCCGTGTTGGGAATAACATTAACCAAAAGAAACAATGGAGCAGCCTCTTCCTTGGAGTTGGCTGGTTTTCCTCATCATGCATTGGATACCTACTTACACAAATTAGTAAAAGCGGGTTATCGCGTAGCCATTTGTGATCAGCTTGAAGACCCTAAAACTGCAAAAGGAATTGTAAAGCGTGGCGTTACAGAACTGGTTACACCAGGATTGGCAACCCATGATAGACTGTTAGAGCACAACAGTAATAATTTTTTAGCAGGCATCCATTTGGGTGAAAACACAAGTGGTATTTCCTTTCTGGATATATCAACTGGAGAATTTTTTATTGCCGAAGGGGATCTTGATTATATCGATAAACTCTTACAGACCTTTCAACCAGCGGAAGTAATTTTTCAAAAAGGCAAGCAAGCATTTTTTACGGAAAAATTTGGAAAGAAATTTTATTCCTATTGTCTGGATCCTTGGATTTTTGATTTGCGTTATGCAGAAGAGGCGCTGCTCAGACATTTTGGAACACATTCACTTAAAGGTTTTGGTGTTGAGGATATGCGAGAAGGGGTAGTTGCTGCTGGTGCAATTCTTCATTATCTGAATGATACGGCACATCCCAATAGCCACCATATTGCCTCTATTCATAGAATCAATAGGGATGAGTATTTGTGGATGGATCAGTTTACAATTCGTAATCTTGAACTTGTTGGTTCACCTTATGAACAAGGGGCTTCCTTGTTCAAGATTTTAGACACCACTACTTCGCCAATGGGAGCAAGGTTGTTGAAAAGATGGATGCTCATGCCACTGGTTGATATTGTTAAAATTAATGAACGATTAGACCTTACCGAGCAGATCATCGTCCATGAGCAATGGCAATTGAAATTACTACAGTGCATTAAATCTTGTGGTGATATCGAACGCTTGGTGAGCAAATTGCCTGCAAAAAAAATTGGCCCAAGAGAAATGTTGCAATTGGCAAAGGGGCTTGCACAAGTGGAGATGATAAAAGAATATGCCTCCGAGTTGGAAAATGATTTTTTACATCGATTGGCAGACAGTCTCAATGTTTGTAAATATATACAAGAGAAAATTTTCCTTCAAATTGCTGATGATGCACCAGTCCAGACCAATAAGGGTGGATATATTGCTGCTGGGGTAAATGCCGACCTTGATCATTATAGAACCTTGTCTACTGGGGGGAAAAATATTTTAGTTGAAATTCAACAGCGGGAGGTCATCAACACTGGAATTTCAACATTAAAAATAGGATTTAACAATGTGTTTGGTTACTATCTTGAAGTGAGTAACTCCCATAAAAATAAGGTGCCTATTGATTGGATCCGTAAACAAACCTTAACCAACGGGGAGCGTTACATCACAGCAGAACTTAAAGCGTACGAAGAAAAAATCATGGGTGCAGAAGACAAAATTGCACAGATGGAGTCTATGATTTATGATCAATTACTCAACGAGTTACAAGAGTATATTTTGCCCATGCAAAAAAATGCACAGGTAGTTGCTGTCTTAGATTGCCTTTGTTCGTTTGCGCAGAGTGCTGTTAGAAACAATTATTGCAA
>JBFYPP010000195.1:0-4143 GCA_041303255.1 Chitinophagia bacterium
ATTAAACCAGCAGATCAGGTGATGTTAAATACGGGTGTAATGATGGGTGCAACAGGAAGGGTTTTGCGTGTGATTGGTAACAATACTGTAGAGGTGCGTATAGACAGTTTGGGTTTTGTGCTGACTGCTAAATTTGAAAAAAAGTCGGTCGTTAAAATTTAATTCGATTTTACTCATGCGCATTATTACATTTTTAGCCTTTTTGTTTTATTTAAGTTCTTGTACTACGTATAAGCAATTGCAAGTATTGCAAGGCGAAATTGATTCCACCAAATTCAGTCAGTTTAAAGTGCCTGAGCAAAAAGTGCAAAAAGGTGACCAGTTGAGTATTGCTGTATTTAGTGATAATGCTGCAGCCAGTGCCATGTTCAATACAGGCTCTATTTCTACCATTGGCAACTCAGCTGGGCAACTAGCAGGAAGTGGAGTAGGCGCTACCAACAATCTTTATGAAGTAGATAATGAAGGAATGATTTTCTTTCCACAGGTTGGTAAACTAAAAGTAGAAGGACTCACCAAAGAAGGGATGACCGCATTGTTGAACAGCAAAATAAAAGATAAGTACCTCACCAATCCTTATTACGTTATCAATTTTTTAAATTTAAAAATTACTGTGTTTGGTGATGTAACTAAACCGGGTGTTTATCCTTTGGTAAGAGCCAACACCAATATTTTTGAAGCACTCACCATGGCGGGTGATTTAACCTTTTATGCGCGTCGTGAAAATGTGTTGGTGATTAGAGAACAGGATGGTAGAAGGGTCTTTGCCAGAATTGATATCACCAAGCCAGATGTTTTCAATTCACCCTATTATTATTTACAGCAAAATGATATGGTGTTTGTAGATATGCGGAAATCAAAAGTAAATGGGACGGATCAGACTTGGTTGCGCAATACGAGTTTGTTGTTGAGTGTATTGACAACAGTTACAATTATGATAAATATATTCAGGTGATTTTATTACTTAGCAATGGCGAATAAAAATCCAGATGCATATCATAATCTAGTTGGGAAGAATACTACTTCTGCAAATGAATTCACCATTAGGGAATTTCTTGTGAAGTATCTTTATTTGCTTCCATGGTTATTGGTAGGTGCTGGAATTGCGTTGAGCATTGCCTATACGCGCTTAAGGTATATCAATCCTGTTTTTTCTGCATCCGGAAAAGTGTTGATTAAGTCAGATAAGCCAGGCGGTTCGATAGCGGGGGATAAACTTGGTGATGTGATTACCACTTCGGTCAATGCCAAGTTAATGGACGACCAAATTGAGTTGATCAAATCAACCGCATTAGCAACCCTGGTTGCTAGAAATGTTGAACTTCAACAGTCCTATTATTACAAGGGAAGTTTAAGAAACAGGTTGATTCATAATCCTTCTAGTCCAATTCGTTTAAAGATTTTTTCCATCAAAGATTCCAGCAATGGATTTTCAATGGAGGTACAAGTGATTGATGATCGAACTTTTACTATCAATGCCGATAAGAACCCAATATTGTTTGGAAGTAAGTTTGAAACATCTTTTGGTTCGTTCCTTTTAGAAAAACAGGTCCAGGATTTTGGATTGAACAAAGATTTTATTTGTAGTTGGACTCCTGAGATGGATTTAGCAAGAGGATTGGCAGGTGGCATTCAAGTTGCTGTTGCTACGAAGGGGGGGAATGTTTTAAATTTTGTGTACAATTCAGAACATCCAAAAGTTGCCCAGGATGTAGTAAATGGATTTTTAAATGCATATCAAGAATACAGTTTAAGAGACAAGAGGGAGGGGGCGGTAAGTGCACTTGATTTTATAGATCAACAACTTACACAAGCAAAGGGTGATCTAGGCGATGTAGAGTTAAAGCTGCAGGGGTTTAGAGAGACAAACAAAGTTGTAGCGCTTTCCGAACAGGCGTCTGGATATTTTGGCAACCTGCAGGAATCCGGTCAAGAAATAGCAGACCAGACCATTAAGGTAAAGACAGTTGAGTTCATCATTAATTATATTAAGGAGGGTAAAAATAGTGGCAAGAGTATTCCTTTGGTTGCTGGTGTTAGTGAAGGTGCAGTGGCTAGTTTAATTACTGAACACAACAAGCTTCAGCTTCAAAGGGAGATAGCCTTGCAGACCATTCCAAAGGAGAATCCAATGATCAAAGACTTTGATATGTCTTTGGGGAAAATTAGAAATGAAATTTTATTGTCTTTGAATCAGTTGAAAGATGGGTATAAGTCGATACAGCAAAGTTTAGAGCAAGCAGAATTGATGGCCAATACTCAACTAAGGAGTATGCCCAGTAAGGAAAGACAATTGTTAGATATTACCAGACAACAAAAGGTAATGGAAGAATTGTATGCTACCTTATTGCAAAAGAAGATTCAGACTTCCATTAGTACAGCATCAACTTTATCCAATATTCAAGTGCTGGAGCCGGGCTATTCTAATGGTGCTCCTGTGAGTCCTAATCCAAGGTCATTTTATACAACAGCACTACTCATTGGATTAATCATTCCAGTTGGTTTTGCATTTCTATTGGAATTTTTGAATGATAAAATACGTACAAAAAGAGACATCGAGTTGGGGACAGATGCTCCAATGCTAGGAGAAATTGGTCATTCAGATTCAAAAGAAACACTTATAATTTCTGCAAGAGACAGGAAGTTTACATCCGAACAGTTTAGAATTATCAGGACCAATCTTCAATATGTTTTAAATGAGGGCAGGAAGTCAAATACCATCTTGGTTACCTCATCGATGAGTGGGGAGGGTAAGTCGTTTATCGCAACCAATATGGCTGCTGTGATGGCAATTTCGGGAAAGAGGACTTTACTGTTAGAGTTTGATATTAGAAAGCCAAGATTAATGAGTGGACTTGGATTGAGTGCCAACGAGAAAAACGGACTCACACATTATTTAATTGGGAAAGCCGAAGTGGGAGATATTATACAACCAGTTACAGGGGTGGATAATTTATACATCATTCCATGCGGACCAGTACCACCCAACCCTGCTGAGCTTATTCTTACTGATCGGTTGAAACAATTGTTTGATCAGGTGAAGCAAGATTTTGATATGGTGATAGTAGATTCTGCTCCTGTAGGTATGGTGAGTGACGGCTATGTGCTGGCCAATTATGCAGATGCTACCTTATTTGTAGTAAGGCACAATTATACCTTTAAGAAACAATTGGCGATGGTGCAGAATATCTACCTCGACAAAAAACTACCGCATTTGTCGCTTGTAGTAAACGACGTAAAGGCACAGGTAGGTTATGGCAGTTATCAGGGTTATGTGAACTATGGTTACGGTGGTTATGGTTATGGGTACCGGAATGATTTGAAGCAGTATTTTGAAACGGATAAGTCGACTAGTTCAGGTTGGCTCAAGCGCTTGTTTGGTAAATAATCCAGTACACTGAAAACGCAAGACGCTCATACTCATTTACAGGAAGAGCATTGGGATTTAATCATCAAACCCAAATCAAATCTATTCGATATTAACCTCAAAGAGGTTTGGAGGTATCGCGATTTGTTATGGATGTTTATAAGGCGCGATTTTGCTGCGCAGTACAAACAAACAATTCTTGGCCCTTTGTGGCATTTCATACAGCCGCTTTTTACAACCCTTGTTTTTGTAGTTGTATTTTCTAAAATAGCAGCGATTTCTACCGATGGGTTACCACCATTGCTTTTTTATTTAAGTGGTATTACCATTTGGAATTATTTCTCTTCGTGTTTGATAGCTACTTCAAGCACTTTTGTTTCCAACGCATATATTTTCGGTAAAGTTTACTTTCCAAGATTGGTCATGCCCATCTCAGTGGTCTTGAGTAATATGGTCAAGTTTGGTATACAGCTGTTGCTCTTGTTGGGCGTTATGGTTTGGTATGCAATTGATGGAGTAACATTTCACATAAGCGGTACTCTTTTTTATATACCCTTGTTGTTGGTGATGATGGCTGGTATGGGTTTAGGATTGGGTGTTATTATTTCATCATTGACTACAAAGTACCGCGACTTCACCGTATTGGTGACTTTTGGAGTGCAGTTGTTGATGTATGCTACACCAGTTGTTTATCCGATATCTGTGGTACAAAATCAAGAACTTAAATTTTGGTTATCACTTAATCCGTTAGTCCCAATTGTTGAAGCCTTTCGCTA
>JBFYPP010000196.1:0-4133 GCA_041303255.1 Chitinophagia bacterium
GTTGTATACAACAGAAGATGCTGAAATCGCAATGCAACTTTTTTCTGTGGTTGAATATGGCAATTGGCACAACATTGAAGATGGTGTTGAATTGTTGTATACCGATGCGGGTCATATAATTGGAAGTGCTTCTGTCCATCTGCGTATCAAAGAAAACAATGTAACACGGCAGTTGACTTTCAGTGGAGATGTAGGACGTTATAGGGATGCTATTTTAAGGTCGCCTGCTACATTTGAGCAATCGGATATTGTCATTATTGAATCGACTTACGGAAATTCTTTGCACGATCTGCACCAGGCCACACCAGATCATTTGTTGGAGTGGATTGAAAAAACATGCATCAAGAAAAAAGGAAAATTAATTATTCCTGCATTCAGTGTTGGTCGTACCCAAGAGTTGTTGTATGCACTGAACCAGTTGGATTTAGAAAGACGTTTACCGCAAGTTGATTATTTTGTAGATAGTCCCCTTAGTGTTCATGCAACTGAAATTGTAAAAAAATATCCGCATTATTTTAACTCCCGTATTCAAAAAGTATTGGAGAAGGATGAAGATCCATTTGGTTTCCCTGGCTTAACATACATCAAGTCAGTAGAGGAGTCCAAAATGTTGAATTTCCGCAGTGAGCCTTGTGTAATCATTTCAGCAAGCGGAATGGCGGATGCAGGTAGGGTGAAACACCACATTAGCAATAACATTGAGAATTCAAGAAACTCGATCTTGTTGACAGGCTATTGTGAGCCGCATTCATTAGGCGCTAAATTATTATCCGGTAGAACAGAAGTGAATATTTACGGAGTGCCACATGAAGTGCATGCTGAAATTGGGGGCATAAGAAGCATGAGTGCGCATGGCGATTATGAAGATCTATCACAATATTTATCTTCTCAGGATCCAAATAAAGTGAAACAACTCTTTCTTGTGCACGGCGAATACAATGTGCAGGAAGATTTTAAAGAAAGGTTATTGCGTAAAGGTTTTCCAGATGTGATGGTGCCTGAATTACATCAGGAAATTGGCTTGGGTTAGTTTACCAGCTACCGCCGGAACCACCTCCACCAAAGCTTCCACCACCAAATCCACCAAAGCCTCCGCTGCTGCTTCCACCGCCACTACTATGGCCACCACCGCCCAATCCTCCAGCGGCTAACCACCACAATCCGCCTGGAACTCCATTGCGGTAACCCCCTCGGTTATAGTGTCCGCCACCGCCGCCTTTTTTGAAAATACTTAGGATGATGAAAACAACGATGAGAATAACTATGGCTGGTATCCCGCCTTTCTCTTTTCCTTTTCTGTAATGCTCAGGTGCGGTATACTCTCCTCTGGTTGAAGCAATAATTGCATCTGTCCCTTCATCTAGTCCGCGATAAAAATCATTCTCTTTAAAATTCGGTTTGATTTCGTTTTCGATGATCTGTTTTGCGGTTGCATCTGGCAGTGCACCCTCTAATCCATATCCCGTTGCAATCCACATTTTCCTATCTGTTTTTGCAACCAGCAAAAGAATTCCATTGTTGAATTCTTTATTGCCAATGCCCCATGCTCTGCCTAAAGCGACAGCAAAATCAGCAATGTCTCTGTCGCCTGTACTTTCTACAATCACGATAGCAATTTGGTTAGACGTGCTGTCGTCAAATGCAACCAATTTGTTTTCTAAGGCTTGTTTTTGATCGGGGGCTAAGGTGTTGGTGTAATCAACAACCAACTTAGCAGGCTGTGGCCTTTGAGGCAATTCCTTTTCTATTTGTGCCTGCACAAAGGAAAAAGAAAACAGCAAGAGTATGAGTGATATTTTTTTAATCATTTTCCGTAAACGATACCGTCCTCCAATTCATTTTTATCATCATCTTGGTAAGGGAAATTTGTTTTGAGTGCTTCGCCTACATCTCCAATTATTTTACAAACAGCATCAATGAAATGATGTTGTTTAAATTCAGATAGCATCACCCGGACTTCATTGTCCCAAAATGTTTGTCCCATTTTTTCATAAATCCCCACATCACCCAACAAGGCCAACTGATGGTCTTTTGTAGCCATGTAAAGAACAACAGCATTGCGGTCCTTTGTTTTGTACATTTCTAGATCTACAAAAATTTCTTTTGCGCGGTCTAGTGGGTCAATGTATTTACAATGTTGCTCAATGTAAATTCTTATTTCACCACTGGTCTGCTTTTCAGCAGAACGGATGGCTTCCACCACCCGTTCCTCTTCTTCTTTAGAAAAGAAAGATTGTTTTTTGTTCGATAGAAAATCTAATAAACCCACTGCTTATTTATTAAAATCGACGGTCGGTGCTTTTTCAGCGCCAGCATCGGCTGTGAAAAATCCTTTTTCTGTGAATCCAAACATACCAGCAAAAAGTACCAATGGGAATTTCTTTGCACTGGTATTGTAGTCTTGTACAGCAGCATTGAAATCGTTTCTGGAAACCTTGATGCGGTTTTCAGTCCCTTCAATTTGTGCTTGCAAATCTCTGAATGCTTCAGTAGCTTTTAGTTCTGGGTAACGCTCAACTGAAACAAGCAAACGGCCAATCGCACCGCTCAACTGTCCTTGTGCTTTTTGAAAGGCAGCAATTTTCTCTGGACTCAAATCGTCTGCACTTATAGTTGTTTGTGTTGCCTTTGACCTTGCCTCAATTACTTGTGTAATGGTTTCCTGCTCAAAATTGGCAGCACCTTTCACGGTATTAACAAGATTTGGAATAAGGTCAGATCTACGCTGGTAATCACTTTCTACATTCGCCCATTTGCCCTTTACATTCTGGTCCTTTTGAACCAAACCATTGTAGCCATTACAGCCATAACCGACCAACAAAACGAGTAATCCAAGAACTGAAAGCAAAACAATATTACGTGTGCTCATTTTAAAAAAATTAGGTTTATGAATAAAGATAGCAGATTTACCCAAAAGGTTGCATGATGCAAATCAAATTGGGATGAATGGCTATTTATTGATAGCGGCTATGCCTGGAAGTACTTTTCCTTCGAAAAATTCCAGCATCGCGCCACCGCCGGTAGATACATAGCTTACTTTGTCGTTGAACCCAAATTGGTTCACAGCAGCTACGCTATCTCCACCGCCTACAAGAGAGAATGCCCCTTTTTGAGTTGCTTCCGCTACTGCTACAGCAATGGCTTTGGTTCCGGCTTGAAATTTTTCCATTTCAAAAACACCCATCGGTCCATTCCACAAAATGGTTTTGCTGCTGAGGATCACTTCTCTGAAATCTGCTCTTGCCTGAGCGCCAATATCGAGACCCATCCAACCGGCAGGGATGGCATGGCTCTCACAGTTCTGGGTATTTGCATCTGCAGCAAATTTATCTGCAATGGTACTGTCGACTGGCAAATGAATATTCACGCCTTTGGCTGCTGCTTTTTTCAAGAGTTCTGCTGCCAATGGGAGGCGATCTTCTTCGCACAAAGAATTTCCAATTTCCTTGCCCTTGGCTTTCCAGAAAGTATAGGCCATTCCACCACCAATAATAATATCTGTTGCTTTTTCAAGCAGGTTTTCAATGATCAATATTTTGTCTGAAACCTTGGCTCCACCAATGATTGCGGTGAATGGTTTTTCTGATTGTAGGATTACTTTTTCAGCACTTTTCACTTCTCCTTCCATCAGCATGCCAAACATTTTTTCTTCTTTACTGAAGTAGTCGGCTATGATGGCTGTGGATGCATGGGCCCTATGTGCAGTACCAAATGCATCATTAACATATACATCACCCAGCTTGCTGAGTTTTTCTGCAAAACCAGCATCCCCTTTTTCTTCTTCCTTGTGGAAACGGAGGTTCTCGAGCAAAAGCACATCACCTGTTTCAAGCAAATCGACTGCTTTTTCAGCCGGTTCACCGATGCAGTCTGAAGCGAAGAATACTTCGTTTTGGGCGCCTACCAATTTCTGTAGGTGAGGAACAAGGTGGATCAGGGAGTATTTGTTTGTAGGTCCTTCTTTTGGTCTACCAAAATGACTCATTAAGATAACAGTACCACCATCTTTGAGTATTTTCTGAATGGTTGGAATGGCTGCGCGCATGCGGGTATCGTCTGTTACCTGAAAACTTTCGTTGAGTGGTACGTTAAAGTCGACGCGCACCAAGGCTTTTTTCCCTTTGAAATTGTAT
>JBFYPP010000197.1:0-4131 GCA_041303255.1 Chitinophagia bacterium
ATATGCATACCGCCCAAATCTCCCAAACGCTCTTTGTATATGGCAATGGCTCTATCAAGGTTGATTTTATCAAAATTTTCAGATCTTGGAACTGCGGTAGGGGCCAATGGATTGTTATTATACATCACTTTGTAAAGTGTGTCGATAAATGCTACTTGAGGATTAGAAGCCAACATAGAAACTTGTGCTTTCCCCCTTTGAAGAACAGAGTTAAACAATGTTGAATCTCTTCGAGGTTCTGCTACATAGAGATTCAATAGCTGGAAAAGGGTTTCAAGATCTTTCTTACTACTAGTTCCAGAAAATCCAGCAGTATAATTTGAAATAAATGGATTGAGGTTAACCGCCTTACCAGCAAGAGATTTCCTTAAATCAGTTGGAGAAAAAGCGCCAACACCCATACTAGTAACCAATGTTGCTGCATTTTCAGCACTGTATTTATCTTCCAACCCATAGTTCGTTAAACCTCCAAACCTGAAAGCCGAAAAAAGTATTTGATCGTTTTTAAAATCTGTCTGCTTCAGTGTTACTTTCACACCATTTGATAGTACCAGCTCTGTGGTACCCAATATTTCATTCTTTTTTGAGGTATTCACTTTACCCACTTTGGGCATGTTGGTGAGCAGGACTGTTGAAACTACTTTCTCTTCATAAGGTTTGATGTTTTTGTCGCTTGCCTTAACATCGAGTAGTGCAATAATTTGATCTGAATTGGGCAATTTGTATTTGAGGTCAGCATCTGGACCGGTTATATATGAAAACCTATTGTTTTCATTTTTGAAAAAGTTGGTCACTTCGTTTACTTCAGCAATAGAAATTTGAGGCAACAACTTTTTTACCAGGGTAAATTCTGCATCAATACCTGGCACAGGTTCTTCATCAGTAAAATTGTTTACGTATTCATCTACAAAAACTGCAGACTCAGTTTTATCTCTATTGTTCCATGATCTTTCAAAACCACTCAATGCGTTCTTTTTAGCTCGCTCCAATTCTGCATCTGAAAACCCAAAGCGCTTTACACGTTCTACTTCTTCTAAAGCAGCACTCATACCTGTCGTTACATCTTGAGTTGAACCAACTGCTCCATTTATGGAGAAATTTTCATGGAATTTAGCATAACTGGAAAAATCTATTCCAGCAATAATAAAAGGAGGATTTTCCTTCTGTATTACTTCTCTGAATCGGCTCACAAACATAGATGTGTAAAGCTGACGAACCAACTTCTTCCTGTATTCACCCAATGTTCCACTGGGTGGAGCATATTTTGCTGAGAAGTTGATGCTGAATTGAATACCAGTCGCCTCTTTATCAGTAACCACCATCGCTTCATTATTGATATATACCGGAACATCTGCATAAGTCCTTTCCCTAGGTGATGCCGCTTGTTTGATGTTTGCGAAATGTTTATTGATGTAAGCCAATGCTTCCTTCTGGGAAATATCCCCAACTACAATAACCGACATCAAATCTGTTCTGTACCAATCTTTATAAAATCTTCTGATTGCATCCGGATGAAAGTTTTTAATGATGCTATCATTCCCTATGGGTAGTCTTTGTGCATACTTAGACCCCTTAAATAATTCAGGGTAGACTTTTTTAAACATTCGCTCTTCTCCACTTTTGCCAGATCGGCTCTCTTCTAATATTATCCCCCGCTCACTGTTGATGTCTTCATCAAGATAGGTGACTTGATGGGCCCAATCTTCCAAAATCTGAAACCCTTTATCTAAGTTTCCAGGTTGATCCGTTGGAATTGGAAGAATATAAACGGTTTCATCAAATCCAGTGTACGCATTGAGGTCGTTACCAAATTCAACACCAATACTTTGCAAATAGGAAACAATATCGTTTTTCTTAAAGTTTTTTGTGCCGTTAAACGCCATGTGCTCCGCCATATGGGCCAGACCAAGTTGATCGTTATCTTCAACAATAGAACCCACTTTAATCACTAGCCTCAACTCTACCTTTTTCTCAGGCTTTTTGTTCTCACGAATATAATAGGTAATTCCATTTTCAAGCTTTCCCTTCAAAAGCTGAGGATCTGTGGAAAGCAAGGTGGAATCTTGCTGGGCATTTACATTGAAGACAAGAAAACTACCGAGTAAGAAAATAAAAATCGCTCTCATAAGTGTGAATTGAACCACAAAGATAAAGGCGAAGTGTCCAATTTGATGAGATAGCTAAAATAAAAGGCCCATGTATATATACATGGGCACTTGGTGCTGAACATAAATTAACAGGCCTAATGGCAAAACGTTTATAGCTAAAAAGCCAGTATAATTTTAGTGAATCAAAATTGCATTAAATAAAAAAATATATATGTGATTTGAGTTATGAGATAGGTGTCTTTATCAGTTATTTCCTATTTTTAGTACAGAGGTTGGTTTTTAACCAATCGGTTACTTACCATTTAGATAATTGATTTTCATTTGTTTATGAAATTTAAATTACTGTTCACCATATTATTTTTGTCTTTTACATTTCTAGGCCAATCGCAGATCAAAGACAATGTGTTGATTGCAGAGAAGACTGAATTCCTAGTGAACCTACTTAAAAAAAACAACTACATACAGCACATGATGGGGGGAGTTGGGGCTGTTGTGCTGCCTAAAGACAATTTTCACTTAGGAAAACCTACTATTTTACTAAAAACAACCAATAGCCTATTCCTTAGTTTTTCAGGGAGTGGAAGGCTGTATCGGTTAGAAGAAGAAAGGGACTCTAGTTTTGTGTTTATAAGAATTGACAGTACTGAAAGCCTCAATTATAACCTTGGAGCCAATTACTTTCATTATAAAGATCAAGTACTTTCGTTTGGAGGATATGGGTTTTGGAGGACGACTGGAAGCCTCAGGTATTTTAACCCCCAGGATCATGAGTGGGATATTGTTCCACTGTCTCAAGAAGTTGTTCCTCAATACTACCCAACAGAATCCAGTTGGTTTAATCCCAACAACGGGAAATTTTACGTACCCTTTCAATCGATCGTAAATTCCAGTATCGTTGGAAAGGAAAACTTACAAGGCAAAATTGAACCTTACACCTATGTACTAAATTTAGATACCAGGGTATGGAAGAAATTGGGTAAAGCCAACAGTAAACTGATAGAGATTATTAAGAACACGCAGTTCTCTTATAAATGTGAAAGGGGCTTAATTTTTTTGCACTTTGACGATGCGTATCTCGTAGATTTTGAAAAGAACAAGGTTTTTACTTTTGAAAATTCCAATTTCAAACAGAGTTTAGGTAGAAAAAAAACAACAGGTCTTGTATACGAACATGGCGGGTATTTTTATTCTATGAATCCTTACACCAAAAAAACAGACTCATTAAAAATAGATTATGCGGGTATGAAAGAGACAAACTTCCCCATATGGGAAGCAGAAAAGAATTATGGTATATTAATGGGAATCGCCATTCTGATCATGTTGGTTGTCTTAGTAGTTAATGTCAGAAAAAGAAAAAAAGAAAAAAAGAAAAATGACAGACGCCCTGAACAAACAAACTATAAAATACAATTTACCGATACTGAAATTGCTTTACTTAAATTATTGATAGAAAAGGGAAAGATTAGTCAAAGAGCACACATAAACGATGTTAATTATGTGTTGGGATTAAAACATAAAAATACAGGGCTTCAAAAAAAGGTTAGGAGTGATACATTTAACAGCATCAATGAAAAATTCAGGTATATTAGCAAAACTGACGAGCCACTAATTCAAAGTATAAGAAGCGATATTGATAAAAGATATTTCGAATATTTTATCAATTCGAATCACCTATCACTTATTTCAGATTATATAAAATTGATTTAATCCTTCGAGGTTACTCCAAGCTCATAACCAAAATAGCTCAATACAAGATTCACCTTATCCATTCGCAAAGTCTTTTTGCCTTGCTCTAAATCACGGATAAATCTCAGTCCTACATGTGCACGAATGGCAAGTGCAGGTTGAGAAAGCTTTTGCTCTTTTCGTTTTGCCTTTATAAAGATTTCCAATTTCATATTATACCTTATCGGGTATAAAATAAACGGTTACCCACAATATATACCCATTGGGGTATAAATATATTGCTGGTGAAACTGTTCATTTTTAAACCAATTCTAAATTTTGAAAAACTGCTTTTAAT
>JBFYPP010000198.1:0-4085 GCA_041303255.1 Chitinophagia bacterium
TAACTTTACTACAACTGCTGCATGCGCAAACCCAACAGGGCTTACCTCATCAGGAATTACAACTAACACTGCCAGTCTTTCATGGACAGCTGTAGCTAATGCTACCAGCTACGCTGTAGAATATAAATTAAATACTGTTGCTACCTGGACAGTCTTCAATGCTGCTCAAACTACTACAACAGCATCATTAACTGGATTAACCGCTGGAACAGCTTATAACTGGAGAGTTAGAGCAACTTGTGCAACTGGTGCGGGTAATTACACCACAGCAAACTTTACAACCACTGCTGCCGTAGCGCCATGCGGAAATCCCATTGGATTAAGCACTACTGGCATCACCACAACAACTGCTACGCTTACATGGAGTGCCGTCGCAAATGCCACCAGCTATGCTTTAGAATATAAGTTGAATACCACTGCCACATGGACAGTTTTCAATGCAACCCTAAGCACTACAACAGCATCATTAACTGGACTAACCGCAGGAACTGCTTATAATTGGAGAGTAAGGGCCAACTGTACAAATGGCAGTGGGACTTATGTTTCAGTAAACTTTACCACAATGTCTTCAGGAATTGCTACAAGTTGCCAAAATGCGTTGGATACAGAAATCAATGGTACAAGTGCTGGAGCGTCGGTCATTCCTTTCAATACCAATGTAACTGGATTGATTAGCCCCGCAAGTGATATTGATTACTATAAATTCACCATCACTAGAGGTGGAAGAATAACTGTATCTCTAACTACCCTACCAGCCGACTATAACATTCGTTTAAGAAACAGTACTGGAACACAAGTTGCTATAGCCCAAAGAACCGGCACAAGAAGTGAATCATTTAATTATACTGCAGCTGTTGGCACTTATTATGTAGAAGTCTATGGCGCTAATGCAGCTGCAAATAATGCAACGAGATGTTATACGCTAAGAGTTGCATTGGGAACAGCAGCTAGAGATAACCCGCCCGCTGCCACCAACGGTAACATAGAAATTAATAGCGCAACTTCTACACTCGAAGATGCAAACGGACAAAAAATCGAAATTTTCCCGAACCCAGTATTAAACAAGCTTCAAGTGCTGTTGCATGCAGTTTCTGGAAAAACCACAATCGATATATTTGACCTCAATGGTAAAAAAGTTAAAACAATATTTACAAGTTCTAATAGCACATTGATAGATATGCTTTCACTTAGTAAAGGAATTTACCTAATTAGAATTAGCAACCAAGATCAAGTAATTCACCAGAGTAAAATCATCAAACAATAACAGTCCGCACTGATCAAATTCAAAGCCTGCTATCACTAGCAGGCTTTTTTATGTTTCTACAGTGATAAAAATCACATTTATTCTTATTGGATTGCATCAACTTTACCTAAACAATCAACTTACATGGAAGCGCAAATAACACAAATGCCTAGGATTGGCGACAAAGCACCTGATTTCACAGTAACAACTACGACAGGGCCACTTACTCTTTCTGAATACAATAAAGGCAACTGGATTGTATTTTTTTCTCATCCTGCAGATTTCACTCCTGTATGCACCACAGAGATGAGTGGATTTGCAAAAGAAAAAGATTTCTTTGCAGCTAATAATACAAAACTTTTAGGGTTAAGTATTGATAGCATCCATTCGCATATCGCTTGGGTGAACGCAGTACACGAAAAGACAAGCGTACTTTTCGAATTTCCAATTATTGCCGACCTCGACATGTCTGTTTCAAAAAAATATGGCATGCTACAACCAGGCGAAAGTGAAACAGCAGCTGTACGTGCCGTTTTCTTTATCGACCCAGAGGGAACTATCAGGTTAATCATGTACTATCCATTAAACGTTGGAAGAAACATGGAAGAAATAAAAAGAGCCTTGCTAGCTTTACAAACAGCATCAACGCATAAAGTAGCTTGTCCGCTCGACTGGAAACCTGGTGAAAAAGTGATTGTACCTGCACCAAAAACATTAGAAGCACTTGCTGAAAGAAAAAGCAGTAACCTTGAAATGGTTGATTGGTACCTGGCTAAAAAATCTCTATAAGCAATGAAAGAATTTTGGAACGAACGCTACAGGAATAATATTTATGCCTATGGCGAAGCCCCCAATGTTTATTTTGAGCAATGCCTCAAACAACTGAACCCTGGAAAACTTCTACTACCAGCTGAAGGGGAGGGAAGAAATGGAGTTTTTGCTGCTTCCCTTCACTGGATAGTAGATGCATTTGACATCAGCGAAGAAGGAAAGAAAAAAGCATTACAGTTAGCTGAAAAACACAACACAACTATTTCCTATACTATCGCAGATTTTAACAACGTTGTTTTACCCTCTCAAGTATATGATGCAGTTGGATTGATTTATGCTCATCTTCATGATGCATCAAGAAAAGAAATTCATCATAAAATTGCGTATTCACTTAAACAAAAAGGACATATTATTATTGAAGCCTTTAGTAAAGCCAACCTAGAATATGTAAACAAAAATCCAAATGTTGGTGGGCCTAGAGATATTGCAATGCTTTATACACTTGAAGAAATTAAATCAGACTTCCCAGATATTAATTGGATAGAAACCTATGAAACAACAACAATCCTTAATGAAGGTGAGTTTCATTGCGGAGAAGGAGCAGTTGTTCGCCTTTTTGGAAAAAAACATTAAATCACAAATTACACAAGCATAAAAAAACTTTACTCACCCTCATTTGTTTAACTTAGAATAAACTATTGAGAATGAAAAAGTTACTTCTGTTCTTACCTATCATTGCGGTAACCTTCTTATGGTCTTCTTGGCAGAAGCCCCTCCAACAGCGCAGCATGATCAATAAAGAAGAAGTTATCTCTTGTATGAACTCCGAAACAATTGAGGCTTATTTACAAGAGGCCGCTACACCTGCATTTGCCAATATGCATCCTGATGTAAAGCAATCTAGTCAGGAGCCTTTGGTAGGAAGCATGATTCAATACAAAACATCAGATGGTTTAGTGGCCAATGGCTACTTTATCCCTAGTAAAAAGAAATCAAAGAAATGGTTGATTGTTGTTCAGGAGTGGTGGGGATTAAATGAACATATTAAGCACGAAGCGGATAAATATTCCAAAGACCTACAAGACATGAATGTATTGGCTGTAGACATGTTCGATGGTAAAGTAGCTGCTACACCAGACTCTGCCGCCAAACTCATGCGTGCTGCTAACATGGACAGAATGACCAATATCATTCGCGGCGCAATAACACTTACAGGTGATAAATCATCAATTTATACTGTTGGTTGGTGTTTTGGTGGGATGTGGAGCCTACAGACTGCAATACTTGCGGGTAGCAATGCAAAAGGGACTGTCATGTTTTATGGCAGACCAGAAAGTAATATGGAAAAATTAAAATCCATTCAATGCGATGTAATCGGTTTCTTTGGTAACCTAGACCGATCTCCTGCTCCTGCTATGGTGAGTGAATTTGAAAACAACATGAAAGCTGCAGGAAAAAATCTGATTACCCATAAATATGAAGCGGGACACGGATTTGCCAATCCAAGCAATCCGAGCTTCAGAGCTGATGCGGCTTCAGACGCTTACGCGAAGGCTATCGCATTTTTAAAATCGCATTAAGAAAAATTTATTCCCATCCACCGCCAAGAGATCTGTAAAGATTAACCATGGCATTTAACCTTTGCTGATACAAAGCTGACACTTGTAGCTCTGCATCAAACAAACTGTTCTCTTGAATCAACACCTCTAAATAAGAGGTATATCCATACTCATATCTTGCCTTACTTAAGCCATAAGCTTTATTTGCGGCATCAGCTTGCTCTTTCTTTCTAGCAAACTCTTCTGCGTAAGTACTAGTTTGTACGAGTGCATTGTTTACATCAGCAAATGCCCTGATGACTGTTTGTTCGTATTGTAACTGTGCTTGTTCAGTCCGCTTTTGCTCAACCAATACGCGGTTCTTATTCTGATTGAATTGAAAAATAGGACCAGTAACTCCCGCAAAACCATTGGCAACAAAACCACCGTTCAACATGCTGCTCAACTGTGGACTAGCAAAACCTAAAATTCCAGTTAGAGATAATGTTGGAAACATGGCAGCTTTTGCTATC
>JBFYPP010000199.1:0-4082 GCA_041303255.1 Chitinophagia bacterium
CAGAGTAAAATCATTTTACAATAAATATGAAAGCCTCGTATCTTACGGGGCTTTTTTTTACATGGAAAATTACCTAACAATCGGAAAAATAGCGGCCACCTTTGGTGTTAAGGGAGAGCTGATTCTAGCCCATCATCTGGGTGAAGACGCCTCTCTTGATGGCGTTTCAGCCTTATTTATAGAAGAGTCTTTCGGTAAATTCATACCCTATTTTATTGTTTCTGTGAAATCCAGGAATGAAGAAGAAATGTTGGTTACTTTGGAAGGATTCGAAACACCTGAAAAATCTAAAAAATTTGTAAAAAAGAAAGTTTGGCTAAGAGAGGCCGATGTAAAAAAATCAGCATCTGCCTCAGCTCCAATTTCTCTACTTGGATTTTCGATGTATGAGAAGAAAAAACTGTTGGGCAAAGTGATAGAGGTAATTGAACAACCTACCCAACTGTTGCTAAGCATAGAAATTAATGAGAAAGAAGTGTTGGTCCCCATCAATGAAACAACCCTAGAAAGGATAGATCATAAAACCCAAAAAATTTATGTTCTCTTGCCTGAGGGACTCCTGGATATTTATCTAACTTAATGTTGCTTTTCTTGCAACATGAGTGAACATCAAGTCTATATAGCCCATTTTGATTTGGATGCGTTTTTCGTTTCTGTCGAACGTATTTTGGATCCCTCATTGGTGGGGAAACCCCTTATTTTGGGTGGTTCCAGAGAAAGAGGTGTGGTGAGTACCTGCAGCTATGAAACCAGAAAGTTTGGGGTTCATTCTGCTATGCCCATGGCAAGGGCTGTCGCGCTTTGTCCACATGCCATTGTTATGAAAGGGTCTAAGGGACAGTATGGCAAGTTTTCACAATGGGTAACAGACATCATCGCTGCCAAAGCGCCGGTTTTTGAAAAAGCATCCATTGATGAATTTTACATCGACCTTACTGGAATGGATCGTTTTTTTGACCCTTTGCAATGGACCATAGATTTGCGAAACGAGATTATGGAAACCACCGGGCTTCCTATTTCATTTGGACTGGCATCTAACAAAATGGTAGCAAAAATTGCTACCAATGCAGCCAAACCCAATGGGTATTTACAAGTGCTGCCCGGAAAAGAAAAATTATTTCTTGATCCCCTTAAAGTGAGTGAAATTCCTGGTGTTGGCGAGCAGGGTTTAAAAACCCTACACAGTTTGGGAATAATGACCATCCAACAGCTTGCTGTTTATCCCGTGCATTTGTTGAAGCATTATTTTGGCAAATACGGTCCTGTTTTGTCGCTGAAGGCAAATGGTAATTATGATGGGTCAGTCGATAATTTTCATGAGGCAAAATCCATTTCCACAGAACATACTTTTTTTGAAAACACGGGGGACTTAGGTTATCTCGCCGCTGAACTGTTGCGCATGACCGAAAAACTGGCCCACGATCTTCGGGAAGACCAAAAAATGACCAGGTGTGTTGCTGTAAAAATTCGCTACCCCGATTTTCAGACCCAAACCAAACAAATGGCCATTCTTCCAAGTGCATACGACGATGAACTGTATAAGGTGGTACAAGACTTATTTAAGCAACTCTACGATACCAAAACGCCAATACGTCTAATCGGTGTTCGCTTTTCAGATCTTACAGAACAATCTGTGCAAACCAATCTGTTTGATAATAAAATCAAAAAAGCCAGTCTATATGATGCCATTGATCATGTAAAGAACCGATTTGGCAAAAAATCCTTGGGCAGGGGAGGAGAATGAAAGGTTTAACAGCAAGCGCTGCTCCTAAACCCTAAAACTAATCGTTATCTTTGCAAAATGGCATTGACAACAAAACCCAACATCAGAACCTTTAGCAAAGAGGAGATTGGGGAATATCTTGAATCTATAGGCGAAAAGAAATTTCGCCTCCAACAAATTTGGGAATGGTTATGGCAAAAACATGCGTTTGATTTTCAATCCATGTCCAACCTTTCTAAAGAATTGCGGGTAAAATTGGAAGAGAAATTTTCTTTCCCCTCCCTATCTGTAGATACAACCCAATACAGCGAAGACGGAACCATTAAATCTCGATTCAAAACACATGATGGCCACAAAATTGAAGGTGTGCTTATTCCTACTGAAGAGCGACTCACCGCTTGTGTTTCCTCTCAGATTGGATGCAGCCTCTCTTGTAAATTCTGTGCTACTGGTTACCTTGATAGACAGCGTAACCTGGATTTCGATGAGATTTACGACGAAGTGGTGTTGCTTAACCAACAAGCCATCAAGCTTAGGGATCAGAAGCTCACCAACATCGTTTTTATGGGTATGGGTGAACCTTTGTTAAACTACAAACATGTACTTAAGGCGATTGAAAGAATAACAGCCACAGATGGTTTGGCGATGAGTCCGAGACGAATCACCGTCTCCACAGCTGGTGTAGCAAAAATGATCAAGCAGCTGGGTGATGATATGGTGAAATTTAAATTGGCAATTTCCTTGCATGCGGCAAACGACAAAAAAAGAAATGAAATCATGCCGATCAACGAGACCAATGATTTAAGTTCCCTGGTTGACGCACTGAATTATTTTCATAAAAAGACAAAGAATGAAATTACCCTGGAGTACATACTCTTTGATAATTTCAATGATTCTGCTGAGGACGCTGCTGAGCTGATAAAATTATACCGACAAGTGCCAGCAGATTTGGTGAATATCATTGAGTATAATCCAATCGATTTTGCCAGGTTTAAAAAACCATCTGAAGAGAAAACAGCAGCATTCATGTCTATTTTAGAAAAAAACAGAGTAAACGCAAGGTTAAGAAAGAGCAGAGGAAAAGACATCGATGCGGCATGCGGACAACTCGCTAATAAATAATTTTTAATTACTGTTGAAAAACAGCAAAACATCAAACATGAAAAGAACCGACAATTTCTCAAAATTCGTTGAAAAGAAAAAGAACAGCGTAATTAAAGAAGAGCTAAAACAAGAAAAGAAAAAATTTAAAAAGGAAAGATCGGATGCCATTGACAAGAAGAAAATGGAGAAACGAGCCATTTCTTTGGAGCAGAAAAATAAGCCTGTAAACCGCTCAGAATCTAGCGATCACCAACCTGCAGTTACCATCCGAAAGCAGGATAAATCAATGCCTCTCAATAAATACGTTGCACATTGTGGTATCTGTTCGCGTAGAGATGCAGTACCAATTATCAAAGACGGTAAAATTAAAGTCAATAAAGAAGTTATACTTGAACCCGGATTTAAAGTGTCTCCAACTGATGAAGTGTTTTTTGCTGGGAAGAAAATCATCCCTGAAAAAAACTTGGTTTATATTCTTTTGAACAAGCCGAAAGATTACATTACTACATTGGAAGATCCCGAAGGTAGAAAGACAGTACTGGATCTTTTGAAAGGCGCAACACTTGAACGCATTTTCCCTATTGGCAGGCTTGATAGAAATACAACAGGTGTATTGTTGTTAACCAATGATGGAGATCTTACACAAAAATTATCTCATCCTTCTCACGAGGTGAGAAAGATTTATGAGGTGAAACTAGACAAGCCTTTGGGTAAAGTTGATTTCGAGAAAGTATTAAACGGTATTCAATTGGAAGATGGTCTTGTGCGGGCAGATTCTCTGGCCTACACAGATGCAAAAGACAAATCGATCATCGGTATCGAATTACATAGCGGAAGAAATAGGGTAGTAAGACGGATGTTTGAATTTCTTGGTTATGATGTGAGAAATCTTGATCGTGTAATGTTTGGTAACCTTACCAAAAAGAATGTAGAACGTGGAAAGTGGCGATACCTCAACGAAAAGGAAATTAGGTTGTTGAAATTCATGAACAGTTCTTTTATTAAAAAGCCAAAGGTTTGACCTCCACTTTTCCAGAAATAGTTTTCATAGATGATGACCTCATTGCGGTCAATAAACCTTCGGGTTGGTTGTCTATTGCTGATAGACACGACCACGAATTGATTTCCGTCAAGTCTTGGTTAGAAAGCAAAGGGGATAAAGTATTTATCATCCATCGTATTGATAAAGACACCAGTGGGCTCATCGTATTTGCTAAAAATGCAGAAGCCCATAAGTACTATAATACGCTTTTTC
>JBFYPP010000200.1:0-4066 GCA_041303255.1 Chitinophagia bacterium
GCCTCCTTTTTTTGCAAGGACTGGAAAAAGATGACCGGGCTTGATGAAGTCAGCTGGCTTTGAACCAGGATTGGTAATCAGTTGTGCGGTAATGGATCTATCAAACGCAGATATTCCTGTGCTTGTGCCGTATTCGTTTACAGCATCTATCGCATCCAGAAAAGCCGTATGATGAGGATCTTTTTTATTACTTCTTTGTTTTCTAAGATCTAAACGTATTGCTGTATTGTGATCAATGGCTATGCAAACCAATCCTTTGCCAAAAGTTGCACAAAAATTCAATTGATCAGGAGTGCAAGTCGAGGCCGGAATAACGATATCGCCTTCATTTTCCCTATCCTCATCATCCACAACAATAATTGCATTTCCATTTTTAAAGGAAATCAGGGCTTCGGAAACACTATCGAACATGGTTGTTGATTAAAAGTTTTTCTGTGTATTTAGCCAGTATATCAAACTCCAGGTTAACCAAATCGCTAGCTTTCAGGTGATTAAAACTGGTTTTTTCCAGAGTGACTGGTATGATACATAATTCAATGTGGTTGGAATCGACTTTATTGATGGTCAGACTCGTACCGTTTACAGCAATAGACCCTTTATAAACAACGTATTTTTCAAAAGGTTGGGGGATGTTGATTTTTATGATCCAGGCTTGGTTATCCTGTTCAACTGATTTCACTGTGCTGGTTGTATCTACATGCCCTAAGACATAATGTCCGCCCAAGTGTTGGCCCACTTTCAGTGGCAGTTCAAAATTCACCTCAAATCCGGTCTGGTATTGCTGAATTCTTGTTTTTGCCAGGGTTTCATGGGAGGTAAAAAATCCAATGGTTTCAGACAGTAATTCATTTGCAGTGAGGCAGGCCCCATCAATCGCAATGCTATCGCCTATTGCCACATCCTGCAATAAGGGATGTCTGAATATTTTCAGCACAGCACCATCTTGGTTTTTCTCAAAAAAAGAAATCTTCGTTTTCTCTACAAGTCCCGTAAACATGTTGATAGTCTTTAACTTTGGACTGCAAAGCTAAAACACAAAATGGTATCCGCATATTATTTAAATGAGGCATTAAAAGAAGCGCAAAAAGCTGATTCTAAGTCAGTTAGGCCCAACCCCTTGGTGGGAGCTGTTGTAGTGGATGTAAGTCAAACTATTGTGGGGAGGGGGTACCACAAACAGGCCGGTACGCCACATGCCGAAGTGTATGCCATTGAAGATGCAAAAAATAATGGTGCAGATCTATCTAAGTGTACACTTTATGTAACCTTAGAACCATGTTCGCACCATGGTAAAACACCTCCTTGTACTGATTTGATATTAAAAAATGGGATCAAAAAGGTGGTAATTGGGAGTCTAGATCCTAACCCTTTGGTGAGTGGAGTAGAGTTATTACGGTCGAAGGGAGTTGAAGTTGAGTTGAATATAACAAAGGAGATAGAGGAGTTGAACAGGGTATTTTTTGTGAATCAGCGGGAGCGGCGACCTTATTTTCAATTCAAGCTGGCCATGACTGTCGATGGCATTTATGGCCATAAAAACAAGCAACGGTTATGGATTACAGGGGAAGAGACACATAGATATGTGCATGAAGTAGTAAGAAAGGATGCAGATGCTATATTGTCGACTGCCCGATCGGTAATAAACGACAATGCAAAATTGAACCTTAGAATTTGCGATGCAGAAAAAGAAAAGACAGCAATAGTGCTTGATCAGCGACTCGATTTGTTGAAAGAAGAAAATAAAAACCTGGCTATTTTTTATCCAAGGACTAATTCTAAATTGATTTTAGTTACTACACTTATAGATTTTGATGTTCAACTTCCCCCACATGTTGAGTTATTGGTAGTGCCTTCAGGTGAAGATGGAAAAATCTGTCTGGAAACATTTGCTCAACTGATTTATCAAAAAGGCTATTTTAAAATCTTGATTGAGTCTGGTTATGTTTTGTACAAGAATTTACTCATGACGAACTTGATTGATGAATGCTTGTTTTTTGTTGCTAACCGAAATTTTGAAGAGGGAGGCGAGTATTTATACTTTCCGAATCTTAGTGAATTAGATGCTGGTTTAGCTGAAGAAGGATTTAGGAAAGAGGGAATTAAAAATATTAATGAGGATCAATTAGAGCACTATTTCAGAGGATTGTAGTTGTGGTATCAAGTATTATAATTTTTCTTATTCCAGATCGTTATTAAGTTCTTTTTGCAGAAGGTGAATTATTTTTTTATTCAGTCTGTATTCAAAAAATCTTTTATCAAAATCCGATCTAATTCTTTCAATTAACGCATCGTTTGCAGAGGTGAATAATGAGAATTTCTTATTGATGTTTCCAATATTAGCTGCTCTTATATTATTTTGAATTTTGATAGGTTTTTTTTCGATTCCCATCTTTGTATTTAGTTCTTGTATTGAAGTATTTTTATCCTTACTTTTTTGGTTGTTGAGTATGGTTTCCAAAATTAGTTTTTCATCAGTATCTAGTTTATTAAAAAATGAATCAAAATGTATTGGGTTTGAATTATTTGAATCATCTGATCCTACTTCGCTGATGGTATTCTTTATGGCTTTTCTTTTTCTTTGTGCGAGTTGAATACTGAGAAGTAAGGTGGTTAAAAGTAGAATAATGATTGCAACTGGATAAATCTCTTGAAGTTTGAAATTATTCGGTTGTAAATAAATTTTATCAGCTAATACTTCCTTATAGTTGGCCACTACATCAAAGGTGTATAACGTATCATTGATATAGTCGTAAAGCACAATACCCTCTTTTTCTGCAAAACTGATGTGTTCTGGCAACTTGTTTTTTCTTTGAATCAGGTCTGTGGTTAACCTTTCATCAAGGATGATTACTTTGTTTTCGGCGAACTTTAAAAGCAAAGAGTTTTTATGTTTCCTTGTGTTAATGATAATTCCATCATTTGAGGTGGCAACTGATGAAATTTCATTTAAATCATTTGCGATTTTGGGGTTTATCTGGTAGGGTAGTTTTAACCATTGTTTAGTTTTAAGGTTCAGGCATTGTAACTGTAAAGGCCTGATTTTATTTGTTTCGATAAATTCTGGATTACTTTCCTGATAGATCAAGTATATTTTTTCATCTTTCTTGTCTTCAAAAATTAATCCATTAACCCCTTGCGCGAAAGAAATATTTTCATCTGTTCTGAAGATATCCCACTCGTGTAATTTTTCTTTGAAAAAACGGATTGCACCTGTTGTGCTCCAATATCCATACCCCCCTATTAATAGAATTGTGTCCTTATAGGATGTGAAAAGTGCGCCAAATGATGTTCCCTGGTAAAAGGTGCTGTCTACCCTCCTAAGGAATCCTGTAGTGTCTAGTTTGAAAACCGTACCTGTTCCATTCAAGTTGACGTAAAGAGTCCCGTTTACCTCTGTAATGCTATAAGTTGACGGGATTTGTGTTAGGCTAGTTTCTTTATTTAAATTACTTAGCTGATTATTTAAACTGGTGATTTTAATACCTGAAAGGTCTTGTTTGGTGTTTAGCAGACTGTCGATTCTCTTTAAATATATTTCCTGCGATTGTCCATTAAGTGGCTGATAGACAACGGCTATAAAATATAGTATATGTATAATTTTTCGAATCAAACCCATATATGCAAGGTAGCTATTCCCTTTCAAAATTATTAAATCAAATATTATATATAATACATATGTTAACTATATAAATTAATAATAATCAAATAGTTAATATCATTTATATCAATTAGTATTAAATTAAGCACATGCTTTGTTTAGGTTAGAACATATTTGTCGATCTGAGGTTTAAACAATTCTGTGTTCCCCATAACACAGACTTCACAATTTAGTTTTTAAACTCTGCTTATGAAAATGGTATTATCCAGGTTCCTGAAAACACACTATTTATTCATTTTTCTATTTGCTTTAGTACCATTCAAATTTGTTGTTGGGTTTCAGCCTGGTGGTGGAGGAAGTTATCTTCCTATTACCTATAATGCAGGTGCTCCTATAACTGCTACCGTGGGTACAGGGCTGACTCCTTATGCAGCTATTCATAGTTCTTCTGCGCAATATTTTAGTGTT
>JBFYPP010000201.1:0-4043 GCA_041303255.1 Chitinophagia bacterium
TTTTGATGGCATATTTTTTTAAAATGTCCACAATAGTAGGAACATGGTCTTTTGCCTCCGTCATTGTGGTACCTATGTTTGCCAATATAATAACAGAACGATGTCTGTTGAGTTGCAAGGTAACAGCCAGATCATCATAGTCCATTTCACCATTGGCTTGGGATCGAATTACAATACTGTCCATATTCAACAAATGAATATTTTTTTGGATGCTGTAGTGGGTACTCTCAGAGTAGTACACCATACCATTGGGGTAAAGTTCTCTGGCAAGGTAAAGTGCATAGAGGTTGCCCTCTGATCCACCATTCGTTACATATCCCCAATAATTATTTTTTGGTGCATTGAAATATTCTGCAAAAAATGAAACAACCTCTGTTTCAAATTCTTTTGAGGTCATGTCGTTGGATTGTGTATAAGGATCACCAACATTATTCAAGCTATAATCCAATAGCGGATATAGTTCTTTATAATCAAAATCAGTTCCAGCGGGGTAACCAATATATGTTTTCGAACGCCCTTTTACTTTTTCTAAAAAGTCCTCTAGTCTTTTCATCATTAACCTATTTACCAAATTATGTTGTACTGAATACGCTCTTTAACTTTTAGAAGCAAGACCTGTTCACCGAGATAGTTTTCAATAGTGGGTGTAAGTGAGGCGTCAATCGAAATAAAATAAGTTTGATCGCCTATTACATAAAGTCCATTGCCCATCGATTTAATTTTTGATCCTTGTGCAATTCTGATTGTTGTGTTTTCTTGTGGACTACCTTCTATAGTTATGGTTCTACTTAAGCCACTCCTATTTTCCATAGGTTGAATTACATCATGCAGTTTCAAATTTTGATATTCGTATTTGAAGGTGGGTAATCCATTGGCACCCAAAGTATATCCTTTGTATTGATAGTCTGCAATTGAATCTTTGGTGAGGGTGGAATTGTAGATGGGACAATTTCCCGCGAGCTTTACTACAGCACCTAGGGCGCTTGCAGTTTGCGGTTCCCCTCTTTCATGCCACATTTCAGTCGCGTTTAAAAAATCACCTTTCCAGATTTGCAAAATACCGCCTTGTAAAAGATCGTATGCATAATGCACTTGGTGCTGATCTCCAACAGAAAGTACATGTGTCAGTTTTCTGTTGTTGTGTTCCATAAAGGAGCGTACCAATGTTGGTGCGCCTTCGGCTTGCACTGCTACCAATGGGGCTGGAATACGCTCTGGCATTGAGGCGGGAGCATGGAGTGCTACTCCACGCGAGTTGGGTTTTTCTATGAAAAGAGATAATCCTGGAGAGGACCAGTTTAACTCTTTGTTGATCCACAATTTGAAATTGTGTTCTCCTGCATCAAGCATTGAAGATGCAACTACAGGGTATCCACCTAAATGGTTGAAGGTGGGTGTTATTACCTGCTTACCATCAATTTCTAAACTTGCATCACCGCTATACAACATGGAAAAAGTATAATTGTCTTTTACAGGGACATTCAATTTTCCCTCAAATTGAAGAAAGAAAAGATCTCTTGCTGGTGCAAGTCTTGAATCAAGCGCAGTTGCAGTACCCGAACTGGTAGGCTTTGTTTTTGCAGCTTGTTCTGGTGTTTTTACAGACTTCTCAAAATAACTATAGCGAATATTGGATAACCCAACTTTCAATTCTTCTTGTGCTGCATACTTGATATTTTTTATAGCAATGGTTCCATGGTCGCCTTGAAATGAAATTGGCCCATACGCTTTTTCGTCTTCAAACTGCGCACCTCTAGATGGTCCGCTTACGAAGATATTTTCATGTAACACTATGCCGTTTAGTTTTACATAATTGAACTTTGCAGAACCTATTTTCTTACCGCTTGCATCAAACTTCGGCGCCTGGAAGGAAATTTCCATATGGTTCCAAATGCCTGGCGCAAAGGAGGCATTTTTCATAGGAGCTTTTCCATCAAATCCTTTTCCCTTTTCTCCTCTTTCATACACACCACCCATGTCGTTCGACTTCGGCAGTTTTACGTTCCAACTATCTGCAATTTGAATGCCATAGCGCGATTGAAGAAACACACGTGATCTTCCACCTTTTGGAATCATGAAATCAAATTCAAAAATCAAATCACCGTGTTCCATTTTGGTTTGGATAGGAGCAGCTGTACGGTAATGTGTTGCGTAGTTGAAATCGTTCAACAACATTCCCTCTCCAGAAGAAGTCTGGAGGAGCGTATCGGTGTAGTTGGCTTGGGCAGCTCCAATAATTTTCCATTGATTACCATCCGTAGAAAACGCATCCAAGTTGTGAAGTGGTAAATCATTAAGTCTGGGTTTCACATTCTGACCCATTACCATAAGGCAGGATCCCAATATCCCCATCAATAGACTGGTGAGCTTACGTTGCATGCGGTTTCGTTTATGTGTTGAAATTAAACAATAATAGGGAATTGCGAGGATGAACAATTAAGCATTTAGCTTCATCCCATCCAATCTTCCTTTGGCCTCAAACATAAGATCACGCAACCTTGCGGCTTCCATGAAATCCAAATCCTTTGCTGCTTTTTCCATGGTCTTTTTTAGTTTTTGGACATGTTTTTCTAGTTGCGGAATGGTGATGTAATCTGATTGTTCTTCTGCAACCTTGCTACTTTCGTGGTCTTGGGTATAAGCAGCCAACAGGTTGTTTTCATCATAGCCTTTGATGTCTAAAACCGAAGATTGTGCAAATACTTGTTCCTTGCTTTTAGTTATCGTTGTTGGTGTAATATTGTGTTTGAGGTTGTATTCAATTTGTTTGGCTCTTCTTCTCTCTGTTTCGTCCATTGTTTTTTGCATGCTCCCTGTAATTTTGTCTGCATAAAAAATTACCCTACCATCCACATTACGTGCAGCGCGACCAGCTGTTTGGGTGAGTGATTTTTCATTTCTCAGGTATCCTTCTTTGTCGGCGTCTAAGATGGCTACGAGCGAAACTTCCGGAAGATCAAGACCTTCTCTCAGCAGGTTCACGCCCACCAACACATCAATTATTCCCAATCGAAGTTCTCTCAAAATCTCTACCCTATCCAAGGTATCAACTTCACTGTGAATGTATTTGGATTTGATTTGAATACGCTGTAGGTATTTGTCCATTTCCTCTGCCATCCTTTTGGTAAGGGTAGTTACCAAAACACGATCTCCCTTTTTTACAGTTTTGTCAATTTCATTTAATAAATCATCAACCTGGTTGATGCTGGGTCTTACTTCAATGGGAGGATCGAGGAGTCCAGTTGGTCTAACCACTTGTTCAACAACAACACCTTCCGTTTTTTGTAACTCATAATCACCTGGTGTTGCAGATAAATATATGACTTGGTTCATCATTTCTTCAAACTCATTGAAGTTTAGCGGACGGTTGTCAAGCGCCGCTGGGAGCCGGAATCCATAGTCGACCAACGTTAGTTTTCTACTTCTATCTCCTCCATACATACCGCTTACCTGAGGGATGGTTTGGTGACTTTCGTCAATCACACAGAGGTAATCTTTTGGGAAATAATCCAGTAAACAGAAGGGTCTTGCACCTGGTGCTCTTCTATCAAAGAACCTGGAATAGTTTTCAATACCGTTGCAATAGCCCAATTCTTTGATCATTTCAATATCAAAATTCACACGCTCGCTTAAACGCTGTGCTTCTATAAATTTACCGGAGGCTTTGAAATATTCAACCTGTTTGGTCATTTCATCAATGATTTCAGAAATGACTTGGTTGATGATTTCTTTTGGTGCGAGATAGAGGTTGGCTGGGAAGATAGCAGCATTGTCCACTGACCCAATTCTTTTTCCTGTTTGAATTTCTAAGGTATCGATGGATTCAATTTCATCTCCAAAGAAGGTAATGCGGTAACCAAAATCTACATAGGGAAGGTTAATATCTATTGTATCTCCTTTTACCCTGAAGGTCCCGCGCTTGAATTCTATTTGTGTTCTGTGGTAAAGTGAGTTTACCAATGCATGTAAAAATCCTTGCCTACTAATAACTTGCCCTTTATGTATTCTTACAATTCCGTTTTCAAATTCTGTAGGGTTCCCCA
>JBFYPP010000202.1:0-4012 GCA_041303255.1 Chitinophagia bacterium
GTATTGGACTTTCTTTCCCTTTTCATCCAGGAATTCGAATTTCGTATCCCTTAAAACCAGCACTTCGTTGGGAAATAGTTTCAAACTTACTTTCCCAATGGTAAGACTCACTTTCCCTTTGGTCTGTTTGGCGACGATTTCTTCGATTACTCTTTTGCTGAAATGTTGGAAGAGGGCTTGGAGGAGGAGAAAACACAAGAAAATACCCAGCAGGATATATCCTATTTTTCGAAATTTTCTATTTGATAATATGCCACTCATTTGTGGTGTAAAATTACGACCATATCTACTAAGATCATAACCGGATAGCAGAGTTCTGTTATAATTTTTATTTGTGCAGAACATGAAACAAAATTTCACATTTATACTGCAAATTTGCAGTGCATGAAAATCATCAATACTTCTCTTCATCCTGAATCGCTTGCTCCAGAGGAGTTTGATAGTTACCTGTCTCAGGGTTGGTACAGGATGTCGCAGTACCTTTTCTCTATTTCCCATCTTTTCAGCTACCGCAATTTTGATATTGATCGGGTTTGGTGGCTTCGCTACCACATCAATGCTATCCAATCGCATCGATCGCACCGAAGAATAGAAAACTTGAATTCAAGGTTTGAGGTGAAGTACGACAAGTTTGAATTAATCTCCACTGAGGATGAGGCGTTGTATTCACGCTATTATCAATTTATTGACTTTGATGGATATTCGTCTTTGGAATCTTGCTTGTTTGATGAAAAAGAGGATAAAAAATTATTTAATACCTATACTATTACGGTATTGGATGGGGCCAATCAAATTGCCAAGGCCTATATCGATTTAGGTGAAAAGGCTGTATTGGCTAAAGTCAATTTTTATGATCCTGATTATGCAAAATATAGTCTAGGAAAGTTCCTAATTTTAAAGACAATCGAGTTCATGCGAAAAAACGACTACGAATGGTACTATCCTGGGTATATTGTAGTTGATCGTCCAAAATTTCTATATAAACTCTTTCTAGGAAAAGAATCTGCAGAATATTATCATCCTGATTCAGAAACCTGGAAACGCTATTGTGATTCTATCCTTTTACCCGAGCAACGAACGGAGGAAGAAGAGCACCTGCTTAGAAATGTTTATTTCCGATTTTTCAGGTAACAATCACTTTGCGTTAATATCAATTCAGAAATTTAACCAACAATAAAAACATCAGTTATGAACGACATTGTTTGTCCGCATTGTAAGGAAACATTTAAATTAGACGCTGCTGGATTTGCAGATATACTCAAGCAAGTGCGCGATCATCAATTTGAGAATGAATTAAGCGACCGTATCTTGTTGGCAGAAAAAGAAAAAGAAAATGCGGTGAAGCTGGCTGAAGCGCAAGCCCAAAACGCACTTCAGTCTGAACTCAATAAAAAAGATTTGGAGATAGCCGAACTCCGATCAAAGAACGAACGTGATCTTACTGTTGAGTTAGCAAAAAGAGAAGCTGAAATGAACCAGATGAAATCAAAACTGGATACAGCTGATATGGAGAAGAAACTATCCGTTAGTCAAGCTATACAGGCTATAGAAAAAGAGAGAGATCAATTGCGGTTTAACCTGCAATTGAAGGAAGCAGAAAAAGAGATACAAGCTAAATCTTTAAATGAGCAGTTTGAAAGTCAGTTGAAGATGAAAGATGAAATCATCCGCACAAAAGATGAAGAACTTGCATTTCGAAAAGACATGAAGCTCAAGCTTTCTACCAAGATGCTGGGGGAGACCTTGGAACAACATTGTGAAAATGAATTTAATAAATTGCGGGCGTCTGCTTTTCAGAAAGCCTATTTTGAAAAGGATAACAATTCCAGTTCTGGCAGTAAGGGTGATTTTATTTATACAGAAAATGATGAAGCTGGCAACGAGATTATTTCCATCATGTTTGAAATGAAAAATGAAGGTGATGAAACGGCTACTAAAAAGAAGAATGAAGATTTCTTTAAGGAGTTGGATAAAGACCGCACAGAAAAAAAATGTGAGTATGCGGTGATGGTTACTTTGCTTGAAGCGGATAGTGATTTATACAATTCAGGCATCGTGGATGTATCTTATAAATATCCCAAGATGTATGTTGTTCGTCCACAATTCTTTATTCCCATTATTACCCTGCTCCGTAATGCAGCTTTGAATTCCATGCAATACAAATCAGAGTTGGCTTTGGTAAAGAGCCAGCATATTGACATTACCAATTTTGAGGATAAGATGAACAAATTCAAAGAGGGATTTTCTCGAAATTATGAATTGGCTAGTAAAAGATTCAAGGAAGCCATTGAAGGGATTGATAAGTCCATTCACCAACTTCAGAAAACCAAAGATGCGTTGATCTTGTCTGAAACAAACCTTCGTTTGGCTAATGACAAGACAGAGGATTTAACCATTAAAAAATTAACCCATGGTAATCCTACTATGAAGGCAAAGTTTGATGAGTTGAAGAAAGATGAGGAGGCCTCCAGCTAAATACACACAATTGAAGACTATGTCAAATGAGGAACTTGGTAATACAAGGGTTACAATAATTTTAAAATTATAACTAGCTAGTGAACGTGGGGTATACGAATTGTCTATATTGCGAAAAAGATCAAATACTACCTCCATGAAATTTTTTTTCATTCCCCTGCTCTTGATTTCGGTAACCGCCGTCGGTCAAATAAACCAGAGCCCAGTCATAAATCCAAAAATTAAAAAAGTCAAGGTACTCAACTTTGAATCCTTTACCGGCTTATATGCAACTGCTGCTGTTGGAGATTCCTGGGAGTCTACAATTATCAATAACCGTAAGGATGAGATTGTGAGCCCAAGCCTGGGGCCGATTACCTACGAAAGGGTTTCCATAAAGAATTTGGCAGGTGCTGGTTCAGTAGAAGCAGGTTTGGGGTATAGCTTTGGGAACAACCTAAGCGCGGAAGTGACCTATGATTTTAAGGCCAATGCAGCTGGCTCAGAAACCACAACTGGTGCAATTTTTTATTCTGGTGGATCGCGGAATTTTAAAGGGGAAACCAAAATTTCTGGTAAAATAAACAAACATTCTTTTGTGGCTAATTTGTTTTACGATGTGCCTACCAAGACACGCTGGGTGCCGTTTGTTGGCGCAGGGCTTGGATTGGCTAGAGTTACCTCTACTGATATGATTTACAATTTTAATGTAGTATATAGCAATGGGGATCGTGCAGTTGGAACCAGGACTGAGACTGGCGGCATCGGCAATTCATTTGTTTACCAGGCAAAAATTGGAATAGATTATTTACTAAGTAATAAAACAGCTTTATTCCTCTATGGCAAATATTATCGCATAAATAGTGTCGACTTGGGTGGGGGCACGGTTTATGAAGGCTTTAATATATATGGAGCTAAAGTGGGTTTTATTTATCGGTTTGCGAAAAAACGGAGTAACTCCTGGGGTGCTGTCCAATAGCGTAGAATTCTTTTAGTTGATTAAGTTGTTTTCAACAAACACCTTTATATTTGATAGGGTGGATTTTTAGTAGTCCGGGAAATGTACAAACTATATATACCAAAACTAACTAGATAAGATAAACTTTTAAATATAACGGACTAGCCGAACACCGTTTTAAGAAGTAGGCATTTCTAATAATTTTTATATGAGCATAAAAAAAATGTTTTTCGGGTTGTTAATGACCCTAAGTATTATGTCCTCTTGTAATGAAATAAGCAAAGAAGCAGACTCACAAGCAGAAGAACAAGTGCAAAAAGTAATTGACAGTTTGGGATTAGTGTACGTTGAAGAGGGTGCAGAAACAGTTGTCACTTATGCTGAAGTGAATGCTGCACAACAGGCTTGGTGTGATGCTTTGGTACAAATTGGTAAACTGAAAGAAGAAGGCGGAGACTACAAAGCATTTGCGAGTGAAGTACTTTCATCGGCTTACAATTATGACAGTGGCAAAGTGTTTTTCAAACCAACATTAACTTTTGGCGACCAAACTTTTAGAAACGACAAAAAAGGCGCATTGGCCTATTTTATAGGTGGCGA
>JBFYPP010000203.1:0-3990 GCA_041303255.1 Chitinophagia bacterium
AGTTTTTAATGGTCTACGCACCACCTTATCCCTCACTTGGTATTCTAAAAAATCTGCCTCATATCTTTTTTTTGTTTCTTCCCACTCATCAATCAACTTCTTACAAACAGGAAACATCTTTTTTTCAATGACAGTAATTTTTTCTTGTATCTGTTTTTTCACTTCAACATCTGTCTCGCCAAAAAGAGATAGACTTCCATGTAGTTTATACAAATTAGAGGCCAATGTGGATTGCTCTTCCACCAGTTGGTTGTATTTCCTTACTTCATCCGCAATTTCTGAAAGATAGCGAACCCTGGATGGGGGAATAATTACAGAGGAGATGGCCGTTAAGGTATTAATAGGATTTTTCACATCCTCCCCAAAAACCTTCTTCATTAACAAGAAAAAAAGTTTGTTTACTCCTGCATCATTAAATTGAGAACTCACTGTAGCAAGTATGGGTAAGTCTTCGTCGGATGCATCCCAAAGTCCGTGGTTTCTTTTGTATTGTTTTCTTATATCATGCAATGCATCTTTAGCCCCTGGCTTATCTGCTTTATTCAAAGCCACTACATCTGCATAATCCAACATGTTTATTTTTTCCAATTGTGATGCTGCACCATATTCTGGTGTCATCACATATAAACTAACATCACAGTGGTCAACGATAGAGGCATCGCTTTGCCCCACACCCGCACTTTCCAAAATAATTAAATCAAATTGATGCTGCTTACAAATGGCTATGGCTTCTTTTGCAACACCACTCAACGACTTTTCACTTTCTCTTGTTGCGAGCGACCGCATATATACGCGTGGCGATGAAATGCTATTCATTCTAATTCTATCGCCCAACAAAGCACCGCCTGTTTTCTTTTTGGAAGGATCCACAGAAATGACTGCAATGTTTTTATCTGTATAGTTTTCTAAAAACCTCCTCACCAATTCATCTGTGATGGAAGATTTTCCAGCTCCTCCTGTGCCAGTAATCCCCAAAACGGGAACTGCATGCAGATCATCCTTCACTTCAAATTTTCCCAGTTCAGCCAATGATATTGAACGTGCAATAGAACGTATGTCTCTCTGTTCTCCCCAACTAATATCAACTTTGGAAGAATAGGGTTGATCGATGGCATAATCGCAACGCTTAATTACATCTTCAATCATGCCCTCTAAACCCAAGCTTCTTCCATCATCTGGTGAATAAATACGATCAATGCCATAAGCATGCAATTCATCTATTTCCTTTGGAAGGATTGTGCCACCACCACCACCAAAAATCCGAATATGTCCGCACCCATTTTCTACCAATAAATCTTTGATGTATTTAAAAAACTCAAGATGTCCGCCTTGATAAGAAGTTATCGCAATTCCATGTGCATCTTCTTCAATTGCAGCTTCTACAATTTCACGCGCACTTCTGTTATGGCCTAGATGAATAATTTCTGCACCAAGCGATTGCATGATTCTGCGCATGATGTTGATGGCAGCATCATGCCCATCAAACAAAGAGGCTGCTGTAACAATACGTACTTTATGAACAGAAGTATAGGGCATAGGGAAGCAATTGAACTGTGAAGTTACGAACGGAATCCCTTTAAAAACTTATTTCCGCACTACTGGTATAGCTGGTGCTACCTCATGGGCTGCACTATAGGTATGCCCCGTAAGCTGTGCTGCGGTTTGTGCCAGTTGTTTTTGATAAAACTGTTGATTTGTTTTTATCTCTCCCAGTGGTTTTACTTTGGGACCCATTACGGCAAACCAAATTTGATAAGCATCTTGCACTCCACTTCCGTGGTCCACCCATTCTTCTTTTTTAATATCCCCCCTACCATGATCAGTAGTAATGAGTAGTGTGGTCTTGTCTTTGTAATCGGGTTGCGACTGTACCCAGTTCCAGATGTCACCCACCCATTGGTCAAACTGGTGTGCAGCATTTAAATAATGTTTGTACTCACCATGATGTGCAAACTCATCGGTCTCGCCGTAAGAAATATACATCACTTTGGGTCGCTTGTTTTTTAAATAGGTAAACGCTTGATAATGTGTAAAAACATCCAGACACTCTACATTACCCCAAGGCCTGAATGAAGTGCGAACCATATCATTCAACAATTTCATTTGTGGATCAGTTGAAGCCACAGAATTATCGTCAAATGCATTGATAACCGGAAGTGCCGCTCTCTTTTCATTGATGATGCGATCAAATGCATCCCAAGCTGCAAATGCAGCAACCTTTCCCTTATATGCAGGAAGTTGGTTGTAATATTCTAAAATGGTTTTATGCGGATTGGGGGGATACTCATTTGAATTAATCAAGGTATCTACATGACCCGTGAGTATTTCACTGTAGCCTGGGTAAGAAAACCAATAAGGATTGGCATTGTCTATTTTATTTCCATATTTACGGTTGCCGTAAAGCTGACCTTGTTTTGCTATAGTCCCCCAAAAAAATGGAAGCAGTTTTTGTCGCCTTGCCTCTGGCGACTGGTCCCAATAGGCTGTAAAAATTCCTGCACTGTCATACTGGTTAAATTTTTTATCGCTTGCAATAGTGGCATCCATTCCGCTATACACTTCCTGCCACCTGAAACCGTCGGTTGTAATAATAATAAGTTTTTGATCGTCTTGTGCAAATGCAATTTGTCCATTGATCAAAATCAAAAAAGAAAACACAATGCACAAATGAAATTGTTTGAATGGCATAATATCAATCGTTATTTATCCTTTGAATGTAAGAAAAAAATAAGAACAGAAGATATGCAAATTCAACTACGCCAATTCTGCCATCATACAACGGGCACTTCCTCCACCCAAAGTTTCAATAGTACTAATATCACTATGAATAATAGGCTGGTGGGCTTCTAAGTTTTTTATTTGAGTAGATTCCAAATGATTAAAGGCCTGAGTAGACATTACCAAAAAAGGTTTCCCCTCGCTGTTCTTTACCTGAAGCATGTTTCCACAGAAATGTTCCATTTGATCTTGGCTGATGTCAATCACCTCTTTGTGGGTTGATTTGAACTGTTCTAGCAATAATTTTTTTTCTTCTTCCTGGTAAATGGTATCTAAACAAATAACCACATAGTCGTTTGCCATACACATCAATACATTGGTATGGTAAATTTCGTTTCCTCTTTGATCAGCAGCATGAAACAACATGGGCGTATATCCCATTTTCATACAAAATGTACTGAACAAATCTTTGTCTGTTCGCTTTGAAATACAAGCATAAGCAATTTTGTTTTCTCTGTCCAATACCATACTACCAGTGCCTTCCAAAAATTGATCTGTTTGCTCAAAGTGGGTGAGATCAACTATTTCATTGATGGTAATACTGTTTTTTACAGCATCAATAACGGTTTGTTTTCTTTCCTTCCTTCGGTTGTTGGCAAACATAGGATAGAGCACCATAAAACCTCCTTCGTGCAAGGAAATCCAATTGTTTGGGAAAATAGAATCTGGTGTCATTGGCACTGGCGTGTCTTTAATTACCAAGACCTCAATATGGTGCGCTTCTAATTTTTTTACAAAGGCAGTAAATTCTGCCAATGCTTTTTCTTGTGCATTGACTATTACATCATTGCGTTGAAAATAATTGTTGGTAGCCGTCTCTTCATTAAACCCAAAAGAGCAGGGCTCAATCATCATTAATGTTTTCATCTGATTTGTTTATACTCTGTTTATGGGCATACTCATACAATGGAAACCTCCCCTGGCTCTGGAAAGTTCTGCTGATGGCATAATAACGACGGTATCTTGAATTTGATCTGTTGTTATTCGGTCTCCCTCTAAATCTGCAATCAAGTCTTGCACCTTCACCACCTTAAACCCTGCATTGGCAAATGCAGCATTGGTTTTTTCATTTCTATCATAAGACAAAACCACTCCCTCTTTTAAAGCCAAGAGATTACAAGAGTCAGTCCATTGTTCCCTCACAGCATAAGGATATTCATTGTTACCAGAGAAAATGATTTTTACAGCTGAGCAACCCAAATCCTGTATGCT
>JBFYPP010000204.1:0-3970 GCA_041303255.1 Chitinophagia bacterium
AGATTTTTAACAAGGCTATAGTTCCTGAATTCCTTTACAAAACTTTTTGGAGTAGATGAGGCCTTTGCATAATGGCCTTTCTCAGATGCATTTGCTCTTTTATCTGCCTTTTCTCCGTAAGAGAGCTGAAGGGCAGTGTAACCGTCGTCGTCCTTTGTTTTGACCTGAGTTACGACACATGGACCAGCTTCAATAACGGTACACGGGGTTTGTTTCCCGTCGAGACCGAAGATGCTGGTCATTCCAATTTTTTTACCGATAATTCCTTTCATTTTCTTTTGTTTTTCCCCTTTTCGGTTAAATGGACAGTGAGGCCTAAGCCCCGCTTCAATCCCAGTTTGCTGTCGACCTTTTCCTTTGTCTCTGAATAGCCAGAGTGGGAAGTACCGACAGTAAACAAACCTCGAAGGGCTTGTTTATATTTCAACTCTCTTTTGAGAGATAAAAAATTAAATTTCAGCGCTCCATTTTATCATGCCAACGGCAATCAATTAGGAGATGAATGAAAAAGAACTGTGGTGCCCTGCATCTGCAAGACCCCATCAAAACCTCATCAGGCTTTGATTTCTACATCAACACCACTTGGAAGATCGAGCTTGCTCAATGCATCCACCGTTCGTGAAGATGAAGTATAAATGTCTAGCAAACGCTTGTGCGTACACAATTGGAACTGCTCACGCGCTTTCTTGTTTACGTGAGGCGATTTCAATACAGTGAAGATTCTTTTGTGTGTAGGCAAAGGAATTGGGCCAGTGATGACTGCTCCAGTGCTGCGCACGGTTTTAACGATCTTCTCCGCAGATTTGTCAACGAGGTTGTGGTCGTATGACTGTAATTTTATCCTGATTCGCTGTGACATAGTTAAATTACCATTTTTTAAATGGGGATGCAAAAGTAAGGATTAGTTTTAAACTTACAAAAGAAATAAGTAAAAATTTAGCGGGAAACTACAGATTTTTAAACGAAGAAAGTCCCGGTGGGTACCGGGACTTAACCTATTGTAAATCAATAAACTAATCTTATTCCTTGGCTTTGCCCTTCACCCTTGCAATTACTTCTTCAGCAATATTGTTTGGCGCTGGGTTGTAATGAGAGAACTCCATGGTTGAAGATGCACGTCCAGATGACAATGAACGAAGCTGGGTAACGTACCCAAACATTTCACTCAAAGGCACTTTGGCTTTGATCACCTGTGCACCCGCCCTGCTGTCCATTCCCTCCAACATTCCTCTTCTCCTGTTCAAGTCTCCAGTAACATCACCCATATACTGCTCAGGCGTAATTACTTCCACTCTCATAATGGGCTCAAGCAAGACTGGCTTTGCTTTCCTAGCAGCCTCACGGAAACCTTGCTTTGCACA
The DNA here is from genome assembly GCA_041303255.1 of Chitinophagia bacterium. Taxonomy (GTDB): domain Bacteria; phylum Bacteroidota; class Bacteroidia; order Chitinophagales; family Chitinophagaceae; genus Pollutibacter. The sequence continues at coordinate 1,362 of JBFYPP010000204.1, forward strand.
AAGCTCAAAAGACATAGAATCAGAATCCACTTGGTGGAAACTGCCATCAAATATCCTCACCTTCATGCTCTCTACTGGATAGCTTGCCAAAACACCTGTAGTCATGCTCTGCTCAAAACCTTTTTGGATTGCTGGAATAAATTCGCGTGGAATAGATCCTCCAAAAATATCGTTTACAAATTGCATGTGCTTCCCCACATTCTCCTTTAACCACTCTTGGTCTGCTGGTCCAAATTCAAATACAATATCAGCAAATTTACCACGACCACCCGTTTGCTTTTTGAGGGTCTCACGGTGTTGTATTGAAGCTTGGAAAGCCTCTTTATAAGCCACCTGCGGTGCACCTTGGTTAACTTCTACTTTGAACTCCCTGCGCATACGGTCTACAATGATTTCCAAATGCAACTCACCCATACCACTGAGAATGGTTTGTCCAGTTTCCTCATCTGTTTTAACCCTTAAAGTTGGATCTTCTTCCACCAATTTAGCAATTGCCATTCCCATTTTGTCTACATCCACTTGTGTCTTTGGTTCAACTGCAACCGAAATCACCGGCTCCGGAATGAACATGTTCTCTAAAGTAATAGGATGGTTCTCATCACACAAAGTATCACCGGTTTTGATCTCTTTGAACCCTACAGCTGCCCCAATATCACCTGCCTCGATAAAATTAATTGGATTCTGTTTGTTTGCGAACATCTTCATAATACGACTGATACGCTCTTTTTTTCCGCTTCTTACATTCAACACATAAGAACCTGCATCAAGTCGACCAGAATATACCCTGAAAAAGGCAAGTCTTCCAACAAAAGGATCAGTCATGATCTTGAAAGCCAATGCAGCAAATGGTTCTGATGCCTCAGGCTTACGTGATTCAACCTCGCCACTTTCTGGATTTATTCCCTCTACGGCATCAATGTCAACTGGTGAAGGCAGGTAGCGACAAACCGCATCCAATGCAGTCTGTACCCCTTTATTTTTAAATGAAGAACCACACATCATCGGCACAATACTCAAATCAATACATGCCTTACGAATGGCTTCGTGCACTTCATCTTCTGAAATAGAAGCTGGATCTTCAAAAAACTTTTCCAATAATTTATCGTCATATTCAGCTACTGCCTCAATTAGATTCTGTCTCCACTCATTGGCTTCTTCCAACAAGTCATCTGGTACAGGAACTTCATCAAAAGTCATTCCCTCTGTCTCCATGTGCCAAATAATACCCTTCATCTTGATAAGATCTACCACACCGGTAAAATCGTCTTCAGCACCGATTGGTAACTGCAACGGGACTGCTTTCGCACCCAACATTTCTTTCACCTGCTTCACCACCATCAAGAAATCTGCCCCACTGCGGTCCATCTTATTTACAAATCCAATCCTTGGAACTTTGTAACGGTTCGCCTGACGCCATACTGTTTCTGATTGTGGCTCAACACCATCCACAGCAGAGAACAAAGCAATCAAACCATCCAAAACACGCATAGAACGCTCTACCTCAACGGTAAAATCAACGTGACCAGGAGTATCAATAATATTGAAAGAATACTTTTTTGTATCTGGTGTTTCCTTACCCAAAACAGTTGGAAAATTCCATTGGCAGCTCACGGCTGCAGAAGTAATGGTGATACCACGCTCCTTTTCTTGCTCCATCCAGTCTGTGGTTGCAGCACCATCATGCACCTCACCAATTTTGTGAATCATTCCTGTATAGCGCAGGATACGCTCTGTTGTTGTGGTTTTGCCTGCGTCGATGTGTGCAGCAATTCCGAAGTTGCGTTGAAATTTCAAGTCTGCCATGACTATTGTGTTGTTTAAATTTTAAATTGATTGAAAAAAAAGTGTAAAACAATTACCCTTCTTTTTGCGCGTGCAAAGTTAGGTTATGCACTGCAGATATGGAAATAAAAAAGGGCTGCTGTACGGCAACCCTCTTTAAAATTTATTTTTCCTGTTAAATACGGAAATGCGCGAATGCTTTATTTGCCTCAGCCATACGGTGTGTATCTTCTTTTTTCTTATAAGCACCACCTTCTCCTTTACTCGCAGCCACAATTTCATTGGCAAGCTTGTCAGACATACTACGCCCGTTACGCTCTCTGGAGAAACGTACCAACCATTTGATGCTGAGAGAAATTTTTCTATCAGGACGAACCTCAGCAGGTATTTGGAAGGTAGCACCACCAATACGACGGCTTCTTACTTCTACTGCTGGAGTTACATTACTCAATGCTTTTCTCCAAATCTCATAACCGTCTTCACCGGTCATTTTACCTACCTTTTCAAGGGCATCATAAAAAATATTCAATGATGCATCCTTCTTTCCTTGCCACATCACGTTGTTTACAAAACGAGTTACCAAAGTGTCGTTGAACTTTGGATCTGGGGCTAAGGGTAATTTTTTGGCTCTTGTCTTCCTCATCTATAATGATTTCGATATTTAATTTACTTTTTGACCTTTACACGCTTGGTACCATACTTTGACCTGCTCTGCTTACGGTCTTTAACACCTGCAGTATCCAAACTTCCCCTCACAATGTGGTAACGTACACCTGGCAAATCCTTTACACGACCACCCCTGATCAACACAATGGAGTGTTCCTGTA
>JBFYPP010000205.1:0-3952 GCA_041303255.1 Chitinophagia bacterium
TGTACACTCCTGTATTGATGTAGTTGCTTTGATTGTCTAGTCCCTTCCAATTGTAACTGCCTTTTTTCCCGCAAATTAAGTTGTTGAGGATTTTACATACTTGCACGCCTTGTTGGTTGAAAAGGTAGACTGACAATAGTGTGCCTGGCGATTCAAACTGGTAATCGATTTGCAAGAGATTGTCCATGCCGTTGTTCCCCGGACGCAAAATAGGTTGTACTACCTGAACCCAATTGTCGTTTTTTTCTGTTGTTCTTCGTTGCGAGTTATCTTTTGTGGGTGTGGCATAGTTTTCTGAGGAAGAAGCTGAATGCCAATTGTCTTTTTGCTTAGAAGATGCTGCTAAGTCTATTTTCTCCAATGCAACACCAGATCGGTTTCTAAGCAAAGGAAAATGCATGTCTAGTGCATAATTAACTTCGTCTATAACTACTCCCGACTGATTGAGTAGTAACAAATTTCCTTTATCATCTGGCATGGATGGAAGTGATTTTACCAAAAGCAATTTCGATGGATCAACGTTTTGCCAATTTCTTTTTACATAAATGGTATCGGTTATAAATACAACAGGTTCAAATGGAAAAACAGGAAAGTTTTTTAAGTAACCATGGGTATTGCCATTAATCGATCCATCTGTGTTGCGGTTGCTTATATAGATATCCTTGGCGTTTACAATTCCATTACTTGTATTTACCACTTCTATAAAATCAACTCCTCCTGGTAATGGATCAAAAAGAAGTTCATTAAATACCAAGTCGCCCTTGTCAATCATTTTTACCAAACCTGTTTTTATTGAATAAGTATGCTTCTGTTCTCCGATGCAACTCATGGCATCTCTCAGGGTTAGCGTATAGATTTTATTGCTATCCAATGCTATATTGGTTATTAATTCCACCTCATTAAACAGTGGCGCTAAAGCTTTGGCCTGTACTATACTTAAATCGCTACTAGAGAAGGTATAATTTGCTGTATGGGTAAGCGAAAGACTATCCAATGCAGTGTCAAATGAGAGTAGTAATGTGTTTCTGTTTAGCGCGAAGCATTGTATCAATTTTGTAGGTGTTGTAAAATCAAGTTTCGCGTGAACACTGTTTTGAAAACCCGGACTACCTCCCTTGGCATTTGTTGATGCTTTCCAATTGTTGGGTGCGCAAGGCGCAGATGGATCAATCATTTCTAAGCTCCAGCCTCCATTGGCTTTAACAGCATCTTGGTACCAAGAGGCTTCAAATGCAACGGCGTGAATGGTCTTGTTTTCTGAAGATTGAAGGGTAATGATATCTTCTTCATTTGCAATGGAAGGGAAAGAAGTAATGCCGAGTGTTTTGTTGGGCTCGTTAAATAATGTGGCTTGGGTTCTTGAGCAAACAATTACAAAGCTATCCGGCTGAAGTAAAAATTGGGTATTGATGGTTGCAGTAGTTGTGCCATTGTTTATTTTCCAGCGAAACAAATTAATCACTTGCTTGCTGTTGTTTTTAAGTTCGATGTATTCGGTATTGGGAAGTCCAATTACAGGCGAAGGGTCGGCCATGATTTCATGAATCAAGACTGAATATCTTTCAGCTTGACCTTTTGTAGCCAGTTGTATCAACAACAAAAAAAGCGACAACATATTTTTCATCTTGTAAAACTAGCAGCTCCTTCAAATCACAAGAAGAGATAATCAACAATTATTTGGCAGAAATTTCTATCATTATTAGCTTTGCTTCAACAATGAAAATGATAAAACATACAAAACAGAACAGAAAACAGTCCCACAGGGAAGGTTAGTTCCAATTTGTATGATTCAAATAGGTAACAGCCTTCCAACTTGGGAGGCTTTTTTTTAACCATCCCGAAAGGGTAAAACAAGAAAAAATGAAAGTTGCAGTCGTGGGTGCTACTGGTTTAGTAGGTACCAAAATGTTACAGGTCTTGGCAGAAAGAAATTTTCCTGTCACTGAATTGATTCCCGTTGCCTCGGAAAAATCAATTGGTAAAGAAGTGGAATACAAGGGGAAACTGTACAAGGTAGTGGGTATGCAGACTGCCATCGATATGAAACCCGATGTGGCTTTGTTTTCTGCCGGTGGCAGCACTTCTACACAGTGGGCACCTGCATTTGCAGCGGCGGGAATAACAGTTATCGATAATTCTTCAGCATGGAGAATGGATCCAACCAAAAAATTAGTGGTGCCGGAAATCAATGCTTCCGAGCTGACTGCAAGCGACAAGATCATTGCCAATCCCAATTGTTCTACCATCCAAATGGTGGTGGCATTGGCACCTTTACATAAGCGTTATGCAATCAAACGTATTGTGGTGAGCACTTATCAAAGTGTTACGGGTACCGGCATAAAAGCAGTCAATCAGTTGATGAATGAAAGAAATGGAATTGAGGGTGAGATGGCTTACAAGTATCCAATTGATTTAAACGTGATACCTCAGATTGATGTGTTTCTTGAAAATGGGTATACCAAAGAAGAGATGAAGATGGTATTGGAAACGAAGAAAATCATGGGGGATGATTCTATAAAAGTTACGGCAACTACAGTACGCATACCGGTAATGGGCGGACATAGTGAAAGTGTAAACATAGAATTTGAACAAGAATTTGAATTAGCAGAAGTAAGAAAAATATTGTCTGAAGCGCCAGGAGTAATTGTGGTGGACGATCCAGCCACACAACAATATCCAATGCCTAAGGATGCTCACGAGCGAGATGAAGTTTTTGTAGGAAGAATAAGAAGAGATGAAACGCAGCCAAAGACGATTAACATGTGGATAGTAAGCGATAACCTACGTAAAGGTGCAGCTACTAATGCGGTGCAAATTGCGGAGTATTTGGTAGGGAAGGGTTTAATAGGGATTAGGGAACAGGGATAAGGGAATAGGGGTTAGCAAATTGGGTTAGACTTTAGTTTTGATTTTAATTTTTCCTTCTCCTTTTCCTTCTCCTTCACCTTCACCTTCTCCCTATTCCCTACTCCCTTATCCCCTGCCTACCGGTTTACCTGCCGTATGCATGGCAGGCAGGCTATTCCCTGTTCCCTATTCCCTTATCCCTAATCCCTACTCCCTATTAAACCATTTCCGGATAAATCGTTCTAAAATTGTTGCACAGATCTTCTAATTCATTTTTGAAAGGCTGCAGAAAATATTGCTCAACATATGTTGCTTGATTTTCAATCAATAGGTTGTCCCGTTCATTTCGATCATACAATATTGGGGGAGGTGTAAAGTTTTTGTTTTGAAGCGAAGGCTTAAATAGGTCGCCAGCTTTTTCATTTGAGGAATAAATCTCAGGCCTGTAGATTTCCTGCAGTGTTTCCATTACCGAAATGAGTGCATAGAGTTCAATTTCACTTCGATTTTCAAGGTCATTTGCTTCATGATAGAAAGCCAGTGGAGCCACTGCGTTTTTTGGCATAAAGAAAGAAGGCGTAAGTCCCATTTTACTAAAATAGGCTGATGTGATTGAATGTCCTCTACTTTCGAGGTAAGCATTACCTAAATAAGGATGAATACTGGGAGATTTCTCATATTCTCTATTTACTGAAACACTTAAAGCCATGATTGCAGGGTGATTCAATAAACCTGCAGGGTTGTATTTCTTGAATTGTAATTTATAGAGTAGTGCATGTAGGAGTCCAAAGTTTTCTTTCTCAGATGCAGGCACTTCATTATTGATAATTTTCGGCAGTAACACGTGAAAGTCATAGTCTCTTAAATAAGAAGAGAAATTTAATCCTATCGGGCCTTGAAATATTTTTTTCATAACGGTGTCTTCCACATACACTTCGAGCATTTCACAAATCGGGAATTGCTCAACCTTATTTTTAAACCAAGCGTTTGTTCTTAGAATCGATAGCTTAATGGAGTATCTATCGGATGCATCGACCCCACATAAGTAAGCATTAATCTTTTTGTTCATTAAAGTAAAGAGCAGAGAAATATTTTTTTCTCTATG
>JBFYPP010000206.1:0-3950 GCA_041303255.1 Chitinophagia bacterium
GTCTAGTATAGAGTTGATAGCAGAAGAAATTGAAGACCCATTCAGTGATTCTCCTAATGACTTACCCACATTTAAATTTGCTAAGGGGATTGCGATGGGGGCAAAGAATATCTTGTCATGAATCCTAGTGTCGATCAATTTTTTACTTCTTTAAAATCAGGGAAAGAAGAGCTATTGCTTTTAAGAAAATTGTTACTCGAGAATGAATTGGTGGAAGAATTTAAATGGAAACAACCCTGTTACACCTATAATGGTAAAAATGTAATCATTTTAGCCGCATTAAAAGATCATGTTATCATCAGCTTCTTTAAAGGAGCATTGTTGGATGATAAAAATAGTCTTCTTGAAAAGGCAGGAGAGCATTCACAATCGGCTAGAATTATCCGATTCTATAATTTGGATGAGGTGAAAAAGAGGGTGCCACAAATCAAGAAATTGATCAAAGAGTCCATAAAAGTTGAAGACAGTGGTAAGCAGGCTGAGAAAAATGAATCTTTCTTTATTGAAAAGCCGTCTGAATTAGTTAATCAGTTCAATAAAGACAAAAAATTCGACAAAGCATTTCATCAACTTACTCCAGGCAGACAGCGAGCTTATCTCATGTTTTTTACTGCAGCAAAACAGACTGAAACCCGTACTTCAAGAATCGAAAAATACAAAGACCGAATTCTGAGAGGTTACGGATTTAATGATTGTATCTGCGGTTTATCAAAGCGTATGCCCAATTGTGATGGTTCGCATAAAAATATTTCTGGACCTAAGTTACATTAAAGAGTTTTAAGATATTCCAGCAGTGCCGCGCGTTGCTGCGGACTTAGTTGTATGCCGTACTCATGACCTTTATTACTGTTTCCAGTGATTGATGTATTAAATTGACTTCCCTGTCTTAAAGGTTGAACTATGGACATACCTACATTTAAAGTATCGTAATTGACGCCTACGCTAAATGTAGTCGGACGTTGTATTGCAGGTTTGAGAAGATCATCAAGCGTTGGTACAGATCCATTATGCAGATACGGAGCGGCTGCCCATATTCCTTTGAGTACCCTCGACTCGTATTTGCCTGGTCCTGTCGAATTGGTTGGTTGAATAAGAGTGATTCCAGGCTGATACTGGTTTAGTATTGCCCTTTCTGTATAGCTTACCAAATTAATCAGAGACGTAACGGCAGGGAAACTTGAGCTGTAAATTCCAGGACTTCCAGTGCGTACAACGTTGTCCCAATAAGTAGGGTCGGTGCCTACATCCTGAATCGGTGTTGCCCATGTGGTGATAGTGGGAAGACGTGCTTCACCTGGGGTAGTGCCGTGACAAGAAGCGCAGTTTGCAGCAAATAAGATCGCACCTTGGTTAACTAGGTTATTATCCAATGACCAAGGCCATTTTGGAGGTCCGATTTTATTTATGTTGTTCTCTAAGGCTAGTAAGCCACTGAAATTGGATGTGTTTTTGATGAGAAAATCAAATCCGTTTGATGATGATGTGTTGGGTACTGGCCTGAGTTGGGTGCCAACTCCCAAAGCTTCGCCTAAATTACGTAATAATGCTTGGGAGCTATTGCCATTTACGGACGTGCCACCCCATTGCGTGTAATCTTGGAACTTGACATTCCAGAGAAAAGGAGGTTTTACAGGGCGATTTGCGGGACTGATATTGCCTAAAATCATTCTGTCGGGATTCGGTGAGATGTCAACTGCTGTAACTCGATTAATGATTTGCCCTAAGGCATCCAAACGGCCTACGCCCCACATGTCCGATGACGGAAGGCAAAGTTGGTAGAATTGGCTGAAATCCTTTTGCCACTTGATGACTTGGCTACTCAGCTGATTCCTATCAGTGATTACAGGATCACCATTGGAAGATGATGTGGCGATGATCTTATCCAAAAACTGCTCTAGTTTAACTTGGTCATTTACTGTAGCAGTCATTGCAATCTGAAGGTCTTTGTAATAGTGTTCCAAGTTCGCGAGCGAAGGCGCTCCGTCAATACGATAATTTATGTTGTCAACCATGATTTCACGTGTGTGACAAGATGCACAAGTAAAACCTGCTGTGAGCAAATTGGATGTATCGCGACCTAGTGCAAAACCAACAGGGAGTTTCCTTCCTTGTATTGGAATAAAACCGAACCGTTGGAGGTTGTCGCTAAGAAAAGGCTTGCCAGTCACATCTTGAAGTGAAGTAAACCAACTATAGGGTATGGTTCTCACCCCTTGGTCTTGGATGTAAAAAGAGTTCCTGTCAGCATTCGTCCATAAAAGTCCTTGGTCGACTGCTACCCAATTCTCATTAATACCAATGTTGATATCGTCCCTTTTTTTGCATGAATAAAATTGCACACAAATTATCATCAGGAACATTGCAAATAAAACCAGGAGTTGTTTTTTCATAATGTATACGGGTTGAACTTAGAATCTTATTATAGATTGTCAATTAAAGATATTGCAAACCTTCCTCATATCTGACAGTTTAAAAAACAAAAGCCTTATATCTTATGACTTACAAGTCTTTTGCGGTCCGGAGAGGACTAATTTCTAATTGATCTACAATTAATTCCTCTCATGTGTCGGTTTCCGAGTGGTATGAGATTAGCGGAAAAGTTTTCATTGCCGATGCGATTATGGATTGGCTTATTCGTAATGCTCATAGACTTGAACTATAAGCGGAATCCTCAAGAAAAACCCTTAAAATCAAAAAAAATAATCTATCTGAAATAAATAACTAAATTTATTACCAGGTAAACAGCAAAAAGATTCTTTATTTAGGTACTTTGGTTTAGATGAAATGCTAAAGGAGTTGGAATAGTTGAAAAAAATGATGGTGACTCGGTTCTACAGTGACACACTGTTGATAGAAGCGTTCACCATCATTTAGTTTTATTAACTACTTATTAGGCTGTGGTGTATAGCGCAAATAGGGTTTAACTATACTTAAGCCCTTTGGAAATTTCACAAGTGCATCTTCAGTTTTAACAGCAGGAACCACAATTACATCTTCTCCTTCAACCCAATTAGCAGGAGTAGCTACGCTATATTTGGCTGTTAATTGTAATGAATCAATAACTCTTAGTACTTCAACAAAGTTTCTTCCTGTTGATGCAGGGTAGGTAATTGTTAACTTTATTTTTTTATCCGGACCAATTACAAATAAAGATCTTACTGTAAAAGTTTCTGAAGCATTGGGATGAATCATGTCATATGCATTTGCAATCGACTTATCTTCATCTGCAATTATTGGAAACACAACATTGACATGTTGTGTTTCATTGATGTCTTTGATCCATTCTTGGTGACTCGCTACTCCGTCTACACTTAATGCCAATACCTTCACATTCCTTTTCGCAAATTCTTCCTGCAATGCGGCTGTTTTCCCTAATTCTGTAGTACATACTGGCGTAAAATCTGCTGGATGTGAAAAGAGTACTCCCCAGCTATCTTCTAAGAATTCGTGGAAGTTAATTTCACCAATACTGGTTTTTGCTTTAAAATCTGGGGCAATATCACCTAATCTTAAACTCATAAAAATGTTTTTTAATTCAAGAGGTTACTGGTATTAATTTGGATTGAATTACAAAGATATACAATAATCTACTAAATTAGTAGACTATATAAAAAGCTTTTTTTAATGATGGAGATTATTTCATGATCCCTGTTGGGGGTGGCTACATACTTCGATCAAAACCCAGGCGGCTTCGCCGCAGGCTTTTTTGTTCTCCGGAGAGCGGGATTATTTCATGATCCCTTTTGGGGGGAGGCTGCATACTTCGATCAAAACCCAGGCGGCTTCGCCGCAGGCTTTTTTGTTCTCCGGAGAGCGGGATTATTTCATGATCCCTTTTGGGGGGAGGCTGCATACTTCGATCAAAACCCAGGCGGCTTCGCCGCAGGCTTTTTTGTTCTCCGGAGAGCGGGATTATTTCATGATCCCTTTTGGGGGGAGGCTGCATACTT
>JBFYPP010000207.1:0-3945 GCA_041303255.1 Chitinophagia bacterium
GCAAGTTTGGTAAAAAACCAATGCAGTTTTTTGGCTTACTTGGCACAATCTCTTTCATGATTGGATTCATGATCAGTCTCTACTTAATGGTATCAAAAATTCTAAACGTAGAGTTTGCCATAACCAATCGTCCACTTTTTTATATTGCTTTAACCATCATGGTCATAGGTACTCAATTGTTTCTTGCTGGTTTTATTGGAGAACTGGTTTCTCGAAACGCAACCGACAGAAACAGTTATAATATTGACAGTAAAAAAGGTCTATAGCATTTATGATGAAGTCCGATAAACCTTTAGTCGTTTTTCTCGGACCTGCATATCCTTATCGTGGGGGTATTGCTTCTTTCTCCAACAGATTGGCCCAGGAGTTCAATAACCAACATTGGCAATCTTTGGTCTATACTTTTTCATTACAGTACCCCGACTTTCTATTTCCAGGTAAAACACAATTTAGTACTGAACAGCAGCCAGCTAACCTTGAAATTAAAAGAGCAGTCAATTCAATAAATCCTTTCAACTGGGTTGCTATCGGAAATGAATTAAATAAATTGGCTCCTGATTTGATTGTTGTTCGCTATTGGTTGCCATTTATGGCACCTGCATTCGGTACTATACTTCGATTGGCAAAACGAAACAGAAAGACCAAAGTAATTTGTATTGCAGACAACATTATTCCCCATGAGAAACGCTTTGGTGATACACTACTCACTTCTTACTTTAAAGGCAGTGTTGATGGATTTATAGCAATGAGTGAGCAAGTGATGACCGATTTCAATACATTAAACATCAATCACCCAAAGGCGCTACTACCCCATCCACTATTTGACCATTTTGGAGAAAAGGTAGATCAGCAGTTGGCACGAACAAAACTGACTATTTCCCATGAAGGAGGTCTCTTGTTGTTCTTTGGTTTCATCAGGCACTACAAAGGACTGGATTTGTTGATTAAAGCCATGTCTGATGAACGTGTAAAGAAATTGAACCTGAAATTGGTGGTTGCAGGTGAATTTTATGAAGAGGAAGAGAAATACCGCGCACTGGTGAACACACTTTGCTTAAAAGAGCAGGTTCTTTTTTTCAATGAATTTATACCTGATGATCAAGTGCCTTTGTTCATGAGTGCTGCTGATGTGTTGGTTCAACCCTACAGACATGCCACCCAGAGTGGAGTTACACCATTGGCCATGCATTTTGATTTGCCAATGATTGTTACAGACGCAGGAGGATTGAAAGAAATTGTGAAAGACAAAGAATCTGGATTGGTTGTTGAGAAAACACCGGAGTCAATTGCAACTGGAATAGTAACATTTTTTACTCAGGATAAAGAACATTTTGTTAAAGCAGTTAAAGAACAAAAAAATAAATATTCATGGTTGAACATGTACCAAGGAATTATAGGTTTGTTGTCTGAATTGCAAAAGCCAAATAATTGCAAAATCCGATAAGTTGAGAAAATTATTGTTCAATTTTGTATTCTAAATAAGTCCAGTGAAAAAAACCATCTTTTTTATTATTTCAATTATACTTTCTATTGGTACAAATCTGTTTGCTCAGCAACAATTGACCAAATCCTCTGTCGCTTTATTGAAAATTAAAGAAGACAGTCTCTCTGTTATTGGAAAACAAATTGTAGCCTCAGAAGAAGCAAGTGTAAGGTTCAGGTCTGATAGTCAGTTTACCAGGATCTTGGTCCGTTCACTAAAAACACCATTCTCTTTCAATTATCCTTTTGATTCATTAACTACTATTTCAAGGTTGTATTCACCGGATAGTCTATTTAGAGTATTTACTTGGCAGGTAAGTAGAGATGCCGATTTACACAGACGCCATGGCGCAATTCAGATGCGAACCAATGACGGATCGCTCAAACTTTTTCCTTTAATTGACCGCAGCATTGTCATTCAAAATCAAGAAGATACAGTAACCAACAACGAGTGGTGGATTGGGGCCATCTACTATAAAATAATTAAGAGAGTGTTTAATAACAAAAACCACTACACCTTACTTGGCTATGATGAAAACTCGATTAGAAGTACTAAAAAACGAATTGAGGTATTGACCTTTGATACAAAAGGAAGTCCGGTTTTTGGAGGAAAATATTTCAGCTTTGAAAAAGATACGGTTAGCAAACCTATTCAAGCACGTTATACCATTGAGTACAAGAAGAATGGGAATGGAAGAATTTTATATGACGATGAATTAGACATGATTATCTACGACCATTTGATTTCAGAGAGCAATGAACCTGCCAAAAAATACACCTATATACCTGATGGTGATTACGAAGGTTTCAAATGGGTAAATGGAAAATGGCAACACATTGAAAAAGTGTTTAACCAGAAGCTGGAGGATGGACAAGCGCCAGTTTTAAAGCCACTTACCGAGAAGAAACTACCTACAAAAAAAGGGAACTAGTCGTTTAGCTTCAACACAGCCAAGAAAGCTTCTTGGGGAACCTCTACGTTTCCAATTTGACGCATTCTCTTCTTACCTTCTTTCTGCTTTTCGAGTAGTTTACGTTTACGACTAATATCACCACCATAACATTTGGCAGTAACATCTTTACGCATAGCTGAAATATTTTCTCTGGCTACTACTTTGGCACCAATTGCAGCTTGTATGGCAATTTGGAACTGCTGACGAGGCAAGAGTTCTTTGAGTTTTTCGCAAAGCTTTCGTCCAAATTCTTGTGCACGACTTCTATGTATCAAAGCAGATAAAGCATCCACTTTTTCGTTGTTCAACAAAATATCCATTTTTACAATGTCGCTTTCACGGTATCCAATTGGACTATAATCAAACGAAGCATAACCACGGGTCTGACTTTTTAGCTTATCATAAAAATCAAAAACAATTTCTGTCAATGGCATTTCAAAAATAAGCTCAACCCTATTTTGGGTAAGGTAACTTTGGTTAATCAGCATACCTCTTTTACCAAGACAAAGGGTCATGATGTTGCCAATATAATCAGGCTTGCTAATTATTTGAGCCCGAATAAACGGTTCTTCAATCCTATCCATCTGTGTAGGATCTAGCATTTCGCTTGGATTATTTACCTTGATCTCAACCCCTTTTGTATCGTAGGCTACGAAACTAACGTTAGGAACGGTTGTAATTACGGTTTGGTTGAATTCCCTTTCTAGTCGCTCTTGGATGATTTCCATGTGCAACAAACCAAGAAATCCGCATCGAAATCCAAAGCCAAGGGCTTGAGAAGTTTCCAATTCAAAAGTGAGCGAGGCATCATTGAGTTGGAGTTTATCCATGCAATCCCTCAATTCTTCAAAATCTTCTGTAACTACAGGGAAAATACCAGCAAATACCATTGGTTTAACATCCTCGAACCCTCTGATGGCAGGGGCAGGGTTTGTAGCGCTGATGATGGTATCACCAACCTTTACCTCTTTGGCATTTTTGATTCCTGTAATTAAGTAACCCACATCTCCACATTGTACAGATTTCTGTTCTTGCATGGTGAGTTTTAGAATACCTACTTCATCAGCACCATATTCAAGGTCAGTAGAAACAAACTTGATTTTTTCTCCTTTATTTAGGCTTCCGTTTAAAATACGGTAGTAGACGATAATTCCTCTAAATGAGTTGAAGACACTGTCAAATACCAGGGCTTGAAGCGGTGCATTTGGGTCTCCTTTTGGTGCAGGAATACGATTAACAATAGCATCTAGAATTCCTTCTATACCTATACCTGCCCTACCGCTGGCTAATAAAATGTCTTCTGCCTTGCAACCAATTAAATCAATGATTTGGTCTTTCACTTCTTCAATCATGGCACCATCCATATCAATCTTGTTGATAACTGGAATGATCTCAAGGTTATTCTCAACGGCCAAATAGAGATTGGAAATCGTTTGAGCCTGAATTCCTTGAGCTGCATCTACCAGCAAGAGGGCTCCTTCACAAGCCGCCAAAGCCCTACTCACCTCAT
>JBFYPP010000208.1:0-3935 GCA_041303255.1 Chitinophagia bacterium
TTTCTTTTGTCGAATTCCGCACGAATTTCTTTGCGTAGTGTTTCGTTTTCAAAAAGATCTACCATGGTGGTACCCAAAGATTTTGCTGCAAACAACATTCCTTTGTGTCCAATACTCATACCACCGCAAGCTACAACCACCCAAGAATGCCAAGGAGATTTGTAAGGAGCAGTTGCAGCGTTGAGGGTAATTTCAGGAACGATATAGCTAACATCACCAACATCAGTAGAGCCACCATCAGGATCTGGACGAGTTGTTTCCATTGCTTTTATATTTCCATTTATACCTAAAGGTTCTGCACCATATTCTTTCATGATTTTGTTGGCAAATGCAATTTCTTCTTCTGTGTATTTGATGGGGCCTACAAGTTCCATGTTTTTGTGTAACACTTTAGCACCAGTTTCATTTACCAACAATTCATAGAGTCCGTTATCCATAAAGAAACTCGCTTCGGTCCTGGTCATTTTAGCAGCACCTTCAGCAATTTCTTTCATTCTTTCTTCTACGGCAGCAACACCACTTCTTTTTGAATCGCGGATCCAGATCCATACACTGGCTTCGTCAGGAATAACGTTTGGAACATTTCCTGCATTTTTATATACATAATGAATGCGAACGCTGGGTTTGATGTGTTCCCGAAGGAAGTTTATACCGATATTAAAAAGTTCTGCAGCGTCTAATGCACTTTTGCCATTCCAAGGATCAGCAGCAGCGTGTGCGCTTTTACCTTTAAATGAAACGGTATAACTCACAATGGCTTGAGTGCTTTGCATATTGGCTTTGTTTTCATAATCTGGATGCCAGTCGAGGCACACATCCAAATCATTAAACACACCATCTCTTGCCATATATACTTTACCCGCAAGGTCTTCTTCGGCCGGTGTACCGTAGAACCTAACGGTCCCTTTTAATTTACCAGAAGCGATTAACTCTTTGATGGAAACAGCTGCACCGAGACTAGCTGCACCAAACATGTTATGTCCGCAACCATGACCGGCAGCTCCTTCTTTTAATGCCTCTTTTGTGGATTGTGCTTTTTGAGACAAGCCAGGCAGTGCATCAAATTCACCTAGTATGCCAATGATGGGTTTACCCGATCCGTATTCTGCGATGAAGGCAGTGGGTATACCTGCAATATTTTTGGTTACTTTAAATCCTTGTTTTTCTGCATAATCGGAAAGCACTTTTGCAGATTGGTGTTCTTTCATTGCAATTTCAGCGTGAGACCAAACCTGATCGCTCAAAGAAATAAGTTCATTTTCATGTTTTGCAACAGATTGGATAACGGATTGCTTGTTGACTGGTATGGATTGGGCAATACTACCCAAAGAAAGTAGCAGGAATGGTATAATTAATTTCATCATACCATAAATATAATAATTACTATTGTTTTAAAGCATAGTAACGAACGTAATCAACTTCCAAACTTATTGGGAAAATTGCATCATCAATTCCTTTTAATCCACCCCAGTTTCCACCGACTGCGATATTGATTAAAAGGTGTTGGGGTTGGCTGAAAGGCCATTCTTGCCAAAGTGCTCCTTGTCTTTTAAAGACAAAAAACTCCTTGTCATCTATAAATACCTTTATTTCATCAGGTGTCCAATCCATACGATACACGTGAAATACAGTATTAAACGTGGGCACAATTGTCTTTGAAGATTGTTGTGTTCGCAATACGTGGTTAAACAGATTTGTATGAACAGAGGCATGGACTACGGAGGGGTCATAGCCAACATGTTCCATGATATCAATTTCACCTTGATCGGGCCAATAGGTAGAACCGAAGGTAGTTTGAGAGGCCAGCATCCAGAGGGCGGGCCAGCTTCCAAGTCCCGCTGGTACTTTGGCTTTTAACTCCAATCTACCGTATTTCATGTCCTTCTTCCCTTTGGTAACCAATCTTGCAGAGCTATATTGGCGGGTGCCTGATGCTTCTTTAATGGCGGTTACAATTAATTTACCATTCTCAATTCTTGCATTGTCAAGATCATTGGCTGTGTAGTTTTGTAACTCATTATTTCCCCAACCTCCGCCACCAACATCGTAGCCCCAAATTTGATTGTTGGGTGATCCATTAACATCAAATTCATCAGACCATGCAGGAGTAGTTTCAAAAGAATATACTTTTGGTTCTATCGGTGTAACAGGGGTTGGAGTAATTGGTTGTTCAACTGGAGCCGATTCTTTTTTACAAGAAGTGAGCAAGCTTAAGAACAACACAATTGCCAGAGAAATATTTTTCATATAGAAATTCTTAACTTGAAAATAAGTATTTTCTTGCTTGAAAACGATTTACAAGAAAAATTGTCATTTGATCTCCGACTGTTGTTTAGACTTTTGTTTTAAAAACGTAATTTCTTTATACATTTTCTAACTATGAAAATTGTTTCATTTTTTATTTTGTTAATCGTGTTTACAACGAGCAATGCGCAAAAAATAAATTTTGCCACCTATAATCTGCGTTATGCAAATACAACTGATGTTGGCAATTTATGGCCAGAACGAAAACAGGCAGTAGTGGATTTGATACAATATCATCAGTTTGAAATATTTGGTGTGCAAGAGGCTGTTAAACTTCAATTGGAAGATTTAAAAAAGGCAATGTCATCTTTTGAATATGATGGCGTAGGAAGAGATGATGGAATATCTGCGGGAGAGCATTCGTCTATTTTTTATAAGAAGGATAGGTTTATGTTGTTGGACAAAGGAGATTTTTGGTTGTCTCAAACACCAGAGAAGCCAGGGTTTGGATGGGATTCAAAATTTAACCGTATTTGCAGTTGGGTGAAATTGAGAGACATGAAATCACAAAAAGAATTTTATGTTTTCAATGCCCATTACGACCATCAAGGAATGGTTGCTAGGGCGGAAAGCAGTAAACTGGTTTTGGAAAAAATTACCAGCATCGCAGGCAAGGATCCAGTTGTTTTTATGGGGGATCTCAATGGAGGACGAGACACAGCGTGGTATTTGTTGTTGGCCAATTCAGGACTAATTCAAGACAGTTATGGTTTAGTCTCTCACCCCTATCAGTTGAATGGCAGTTTCAATGGATTTAATACCAATGAAGTGAGGAAGGATGTGATTGACCATATATTTGTATCAAAACATTTTAAGGCAAATCGCTGGGCGGTATTAACAGATACGTATTATGGAAAATATCCTTCAGATCATTTTCCGGTAGCGGTAGAGCTTGAATTCTGATTAAGGTTATCTCCTTAAGTAATGTAAGTCCTTTCTGTCTTCTTCAGATAAAAATAGTTTTGAGGTATTAATATTTTATAATTAACCTTAAAATTCATAGGTATGAAGACAGATTTACAAATTCAATCTGATGTACAAAGTCAGTTGAAATGGGAGCCGCAATTAAATGCATCAGAAATTGGCGTTTCGGTTAAACACGCGGTTGTAACCCTTTCGGGTATTGTTGATAGTTTCCCTAAAAAACTTGCAGCTGAACGTGTGGCTAAAAGTATCCTTGGGGTTAAAGCAGTTGCAGTCGATTTACAAGTCGGCATTTCACCTATTAATAAAAAATCTGATACTGAAATTGCGGAAGCTTGTATTAATGCAATGAAATGGGACAGTTCTGTTCCAGACGATAAAATCAAATTGAAAGTTGAAAATGGATTTGTGGTTTTAGAGGGAACCGTTGAGTGGAGTTACCAGAGGATTGCTGCAAAAAAAGCTTTGGCGAATATTAGTGGGTTAAAGGGGATTGATAATTTAATCACGGTGAAACAGAAACCATCTAGTCTAGACATCAAAAAACAGATACGCGATAGTTTCATCAGGACTGCTGGACAAGAAGCAGATCGAATTAAAGTAGAGGTACTTGGAGATCGGGTAATTTTGAATGGTACTGTAGCTTCACTTCATGAAAAAGAAGAGGCGGAAAATACCGCCTGGTCTACATCAGGAGTGAACGAAGT
>JBFYPP010000209.1:0-3929 GCA_041303255.1 Chitinophagia bacterium
ATTCATCCGCTTGGTCTTGTGTATTGTTGTATGTTCTCCAACCTGAAACATAGTCTGGGGCACCTATGTTTCCACCTGCAATTCTTGAAAAGGTACCTGGCTCACCAGTTGAAGAAACAAACACACCTGCTAAACTCGGATCTGCGTTTCTGCCAGACATTCCCACAATAATTTTGCTTCCAGTACTAGAGATCAGCAAATCTGCTATTCCTCCTACTGCCAATGTGGGAACATTGGTTGTAGATTGAAAAACAGTCGACCAACTTAATCCACCATCTCTTGATCTTACAATTCTTCTATGTACGGCAGCATAAACATCACCGGTTATTGGATGAACGACTATTTTATGAATGAAGTTCCATTCGGATACAAATTGGGTTTGATCTACCACATTGGTGATGGAAAGTTTGGTCCATGTTGCACCATTGTCAGTCGATTTTAATATGCCATTTCCAAAAATATAACCTGTTGGATAACCTGCTGAGGCGCCAATAGGCTCCCCAGTTCCCGCATACCAAACATTTTCTTGTCCTATTCTTGGATCTTGCGCCAAGCAAGAAATATTTCTTGCTTCTGCATCAGGATGTACAAATCGCCAGTTTTGTCCGCCATCCGTCGTCCTAAAAATTCCGCCATTGACACCACCCGAGAGAATAGTTCTGTTTAAATTTCCGTTGATTGTAGAACCATATCTTTTGTCATAAGCAATAGCCCTGGTTCTTCCTCCATTTTGACTTGGACCTACTGCGCCATAAGAATTCTGTGCTCCACCTGTTTGTTGAACGTCTGTTGACAAGGAAGTCATCCCCCCACTAAAAATTCCATTGGCTCTTACAGGCAGTATTTTCAACAGTTCCAACTCTTTTTCTCTTATCCCTTCTGGAATTTTGCCTGTTTTGGGATCCCTTTGTATGGTCCATTCATATTCTGCTCTTCTTCGTGAATTTTCTTTCTCCATTTCATCACCTTCCTCTTCTTTGTTGAGGATGGTAAGGTCTTTTTTATTTCGAGGTACTTCTTTTGAAGGTTGGATGTACAGATAGGATAAGAAGGCCATGATCATGGCAACGGGCAGAATCAATAGACTTTTTTTGTTCATGGGTTAGGTTCTCAAGGGCAAATTAATCAATTTTTAGGCGTAGGATTGATTTTTTCTGTCATAATAAAATGACCTTAGAAGACCGCAAGCTAAGCCGTATCTTTGCATCTGGAGTGAAGTCATGAACTTGAAGTTTCTACTGGAAAAATATGCAACATCCCCCCGCATTTTAGAGATTGCGGACAAACTCCTATTGCCTAGCCCCCAACAAATTGTCACGAAAGGTATTTCAGGTTCCCTCAAGTCTTTTCTTTTTAGTGCCCTCTACAGCAACTCGAAGTTAGTCGGATATAACCACTTGCTTATTTTGGAAGATGCTGAAGAGGCGGCTTATTTTTTTAACGACCTGGAACAATTGGTTGCGCCAATTGATTTGTTTTATTTTCCGTCTTCCTTCAAAACCAATAAGAATTTTAAAATACAGAGCAGCAGTCATGTTATGCTCAGGACCGAGGCACTAACCCGGTTGGCGACAGGTGGGAATAAAAAAATTATAGTTACTTACCCTGAGGCACTCATTGAAAAAGTGGCTGATGCTGCTTCCCTTTCCTCCAACATCATCTCCATCAAAGTGAATGACAAATTAGAGACTGAAGTATTGATGGAGAAACTTGTTTCCTATGGTTTTGAAAGGACGGACTTCGTATATGAACCTGGCCAGTTTGCTATGCGAGGTGGTATTTTTGATATTTATTCTTTTGGGAACGAAAAACCCTATCGGGTGGAATTATTTGGACAAGAAGTAGACTCAATACGAATTTTTGATCCCGAAACCCAATTGAGTGAACGTAAACTCCTACAGGTTAATATTATCCCTAATGCGGATGCAAATTATTCATCTGATTTGAAGGTGGATTTTTTTGATTTACTGCCTAAAAATACCCTCGTTTACACTACAAATTGGCAATTGATTCTGGATCGATATCGAGACCAAGAGGACAACCTAAAATTATTTTTTGAGCAAAACAATTTTCAAAAAGGCCCCATTGATGCTGAAGATAAACAGGTAGAAGTGGGGGTAGCCGATTTTACTACAGCAGCTGATTTTGAAAAAGAATTAAACAACAAAACAGTTGTTGAAATGACAGGGGTTGCTTCAATGAAAAATCCATCTTCTGTTTTTATTTTTCAATCTTCTCCTCAGCCTTCGTTCAATAGACAATTTGAAATTTTAATTAAAGACCTAAAAGCGCATGAAGCGCTGCAAAAGCAGATTTATATTTTTTCAGAGAATCCAAAACAACTGGAAAGGTTGTATTCCATTTTCTCCGACCTCAAATCTGAAATCCAGTTTGTACCTGTGCCTTATGCAGTCCATCAAGGATTTATAGACAACGAACATGGGGTGGTGGTGTATACCGATCACCAAATTTTTCAGCGTTACCACAAATACAAAATTAAGCAAGCCTACAACAAGAGTAAAGCAATCACGTTAAGGGCACTCAAAGAATTGCAGCCTGGTGATTTTGTGGTGCATATTGATCATGGTGTTGGTGTATTTAGTGGGTTACAGAAAGTTCAGAATGGAGGTCAAACGCAAGAAGCCGTCCGTATCATTTACCGTGACAACGATATTTTATATGTGAATATCAATTCGCTACATAAAATTTCTAAGTACACAGGCAAGGAAGGGCATGTTCCTAAAGTGAATAAATTGGGTAGTGATGTTTGGGTAAAACTAAAGGAAAAGACAAAGGGAAGGGTGAAAGAGATTGCCTTTGATTTAATTCGCTTATATGCAGAAAGAAAAGCCCAGGAAGGATTTGCACACAGTCCAGATAATTACATGCAGATTGAACTAGAAGCTTCATTCATGTATGAGGATACACCCGATCAAAGCAGGGCAGTTGCGGATGTAAAAAAAGATATGGAAAGTCCACACCCAATGGACCGTCTGGTCTGCGGGGATGTTGGATTTGGGAAAACTGAGGTTGCTGTTAGAGCAACATTCAAAACATGCATCGATGGAAGACAAGCTGCTGTATTGGTGCCAACAACCATTTTGGCTTATCAGCACTACAAAACCTTCAGCGAGCGATTAAAAGACTTGCCAGTTACTGTTGATTTTATCAACCGTTTTAAATCTGCCAAGGAAAAGAAAGAGACGTTTAAAAAATTAGAAGAAGGAAAAATTGACATCATTATTGGAACACATGCCTTGTTGTCTAAAGATATTAAATTCAAGGATTTGGGACTATTGGTTATTGATGAGGAACAAAAATTTGGTGTTGCGCACAAAGAAAAAATCAAAACCATCAAAACCAATGTGGATTGTCTAACACTTACGGCAACCCCCATTCCACGCACATTGCAATTCAGCTTGATGGGCGCGCGTGACCTCAGCATAATCAATACGCCTCCGCCCAACAGGCAGCCTATCCAGACAGAAATTATGGTATTTAATGAAGACCAAATTAGAGACGCCATTTACTTTGAAATTGAAAGAGGTGGTCAGGTTTTTTTCATCCACAACCGGGTGAATGGACTTTCAGAAATGTCGCAATTAATTAAAAGCCTTTGTCCAGATTTGAGCATCGGGTTTGCACACGGACAATTAGAGGGGCATGAATTGGAGGAACGCATATTTGATTTCATCCATAAAAAATATGATGTTTTGGTTTGTACCAATATTGTAGAAAGCGGCGTGGATATCGCCAATGTCAATACCATTATCATCAACAATGCGCATCAATTTGGATTAAGTGATTTGCACCAGCTCAGAGGCAGGGTTGGACGAAGTAACAGAAAAGCATTTTGTTACCTGATGGCTCCGCCAATCAGTGTACTTCCGCCTGATTCAAGAAAACGCTTGCAAACATTAGAGCAGCAT
>JBFYPP010000210.1:0-3913 GCA_041303255.1 Chitinophagia bacterium
TGAAATAAACGTGGTCAGGCAAGTTGTGGATGCGAATCCACTCAATTGGCTTACCCTTTCCAGTGTATTGTTTTTTGTTTGGATCCCAACCTGCAAATTGATAAAGCTTCTGAATTTCTGCAGTGCCATCAACTTCTGTTCCATCTTCACGGTAAATCTTCGGACCTTTTGCATATTCATTGATACCCATGTGACAGTTCATACACACATTCACAGAAGGGATGTTCGCATGTTTGCTTTCTTGAGCACCACCATGGCAATACAAACAATTAATCTGGTTAATACCAGCATGCACAGTATGAGAATAAAAAATAGGTTGTTCAGGTTGATAGTTCTGTGATCTTCCTAAGCCTTGTGCACCTTGGAAAGTTAAATACCCGCCACCCAAGAACAACAAGATTGCAAATATGGCGATGTAGGCCTTGTTGCGGTAGAAAGGAATAGGCTCAGCAACATACTCACCTTCTGCCTCATCAGACATCTTGCGCAAATTACTGTTGACCTGCAAAAGAATTAATGCAATTACAGCAAGTATGAGTGTAAGAATGCCATACAATAAATTAGAATCACTTTCTGCTGAATCATCTGCAGGCGATCCTCCAGCAGGCACTTCGGCAGCTACAGCAGCTTTTGCACCACCCGTATTGATGTAACCCAAAATTGCATCAATGTCTTCATTCTTCAATTCTGGAAATGCAGTCATCTGCACCTTATTGTACTCATTGTATACAGCAACTGCACGTGGGTATCCTTTCTTGATAACCGCAGCACTGTTGCGCACCCAATCATACAACATGGCCTTGTCATCCCAACGGTCTTCAACTCCTTTAAGAGCTGGACCAACCAGGTTTTTGTCGATTGCGTGACAAGACGCACATTTTTGGTTAAACAAGGCCTTGCCATCCTGTGCTTGCACAAGGGATGTTAAAGACAGGGAAACCATCAAAACAAATGCTGAAAGTAAATGATTAAAGGCTTTTCTTTTATGCTTCATACCTTCGGTATAATTGTATTTGGGGTAGATTAGGACCACGAATTCGCGTGCAAATTTAAGTCATGATTTCAACATTATATCAACATTATTGAAAAATATTTAGTCCTTATCCCTGTTGAGTTTCAACGAATTGGAAACTGTTGAATCTTGCAATGTCATGAAATCGTAAGTCTTTTGTGCTTTAAAATAAATAGGCGCTCATAAAATAGGATGAATCTGTTTTTTTCTTCTCTTTGCAACATGTTAAACAAGCTGCAGCAAAAGTGGAACGTTTCTTCGCTCCAACTCCTACTCATCCTCTGCACGTTTGCCGTTACAGGAACCTCCACCGCAGTAATTTCTCGGTACATTACCGGGTGGGTGGGCTTCAATGACGCTACTTTTTGGGCATGGAAAGCCCTGCTGCGCGTCTTTATGCTCGTTTTTGGCTACCAAGTTATTCTCTTGATCGTTTCGTTTTTCTTTGGTCAGTTCCCGTTTTTCTGGAACTATGAGAAAAAAATTCTGAGAAGGATGGGGGTAATGAAACCAGGTCAAGCCCGTTTGGCCATTTTTGCCTCTGGGAAAGGCAGTAATGCGGAAAAAATAATTCAACACTTTGAAAATCATAGTAATATACATGTATCATTAATAGTATCTAATAAGCCGACTGCTGGTGTTTTGTCAATTGCACAGCGTTTTGGCATTGAAACACTGCTTTTGGAAAAGAAAAGATTCATGGAGTCCGAAGACTATGTACAAATAATTAAAAATCAAGGTATTACACATATTGTACTAGCAGGATTTTTGCTGAAAGTGCCAGACAACCTCATTCGTGCATACCGCAACAAAATCGTAAACATCCATCCTGCCCTTCTTCCAGCCCACGGTGGAAAAGGGATGTACGGTGAACATGTTCATCAAGCAGTAATTCAGGCCGGTGAAAAAGAGAGTGGCATTACCATTCATTTGGTAGATGAAGAATACGACCATGGTAAAACCTTGTTTCAGGCTAAAGTGATGGTTGATCCTTCAGAAACCCCAACTTCCTTGGCAGAAAAAATTCATCAACTGGAACACCAGCACTTTGCAACTGTAGTTGAAAAATGGACAAGGAAAACATCTTGAGAATCTTTCTTATCATATTGATTATCAATACTTCTCTTGCGGCAAAATCGCAAATTTGGCTAACCGGTAAGGTATATGATTCCACCAGAATGGTAACCATACCCTCCGTTAAGGTAACCACCAAAAAAGGGGAGATCACCTTCACCGATTCCATCGGAAGGTATGGCATCAATGTTGGGAAAAACGACTCCGTCTCTTTTACCTACCGTGGAAAGTCAACCAATTACTTTCCTGTTCAACAAATCAACTACCCATCTGGTTTCGACATCTCTCTCCAAATTACCATCCAAGACCGTTACCAAACCTTGAGGGAAGTTGTTGTGATTGGTAAATCATACAGACAAGATTCCATAGAAAACAGACAACGCTACCGAAAAATATTTGAATTTGAAACAGGAGGTCTTCAACTCACCTCTTCAGGGAACTTAGACCCTAACAGCCTAATTGGTGCCTTTAAATTCCGAAAGAACAAAGTAATGCGCAGCTTTCAGAGCAGACTTGTAATTGAAGAACAACAAAAGTTCATAGATAGTCGATTTTCAAAAGCCCTGGTTAGACAAATTACGGGATTGAAAGAACGCGATTTAGAAAGGTTCATGAAACTATGGAGACCCTCCTACGAATTGGTCGCCTTTGCTGAAGAATACCAGTTTTACCAATATATTTTAGACGCTTCTCGCTACTTTAAATCTGGCATACTTCCTAAAGTGCGTGTGGAGGAAAGAGGTTTTTAATTAACTTCAATCCTTACCTCCTCAAACATGAAAAAAATTCTTATTGCAGTTTTTTTACTGAGCACAGTTTCAGACAGTACCGCGCAAAACAACAGCGAAAAATCAAATTCAGCCAACTCCACCATCAAAGGCATCGAACAAAAAATAAAAGATGCTGTAACAAAACCCTCATTTAATGCAGGTCGTCTGCAAATGGCAGATAAGACCATACAAGAATGGGTTGACAATAAATGGATGAACGGGGGAGTGGGATTGATACTTCGCAATGGTAAAGTAGAATATTACAAAGCATTTGGGTTTGATGATATTGAAAAGAAAACCCCTATGCGCACCGATCATATCTTTCGTATTGCATCGCAATCAAAAGCCATCACCAGTACGGCAGTCATGATCCTCTTCGAAGAAGGAAAATTTCTACTCGATGATGCTGTATCCAAATACCTCCCTGAGTTTAAGAACATGAGGGTAATTGACAAATACAACGAAGCAGATACTACCTACACCACCATCCCTGCAAAAAAAGAATTTACCATTCGTGAATTGCTTACACATACTGCTGGTTTTTCTTATCCTCAAATTGGATCACCAATGGCCACCGCTATCTACCACAAGTTTGGTGTCTCTGGCGGCATAGGTATTGAAAAACAAACGCTTCAAGAAAATATGCAGCTATTAGCCAAAACACCTTTGTTTCAGCAACCTGGAGAGCAATTTCTATATGGCATGAACACAGATGTATTGGGCTATTTGGTGGAAAAAGTGTCTGGCATTTCACTCGACGCTTTTCTCCGCCAGCGCCTCTTTAATCCACTTGGAATGAAAGACACCTATTTCAATATTCCTACAGAAAAACAAAATAGACTTGTTGCGCTTTATTCGCAGTATAATGATACACTGGCGCGTTCACCTGAAAGCACAATAATTAATGGCACAAAGATTGATCTCTATTTTCCAAATAAGAATTTTCCAATGTATAGTGGGGGTGGGGGACTTTCTTCAACCATCATGGATTATGCCATCTTCATGCAAATGATGCTCAATGGTGGCGAATACAATGGAGTAAGAATATTGAGTCGTA
>JBFYPP010000211.1:0-3911 GCA_041303255.1 Chitinophagia bacterium
TATCGACCAAATCATCAACCATTTCTGAATCTATCAAAAAAAGGATTTCAGAAACAGATAGCCTAGAATAATTCCAAAAGATTCTGACACCCGTAAAACAACTTCTACTTTTGAATACTTTTAAAAAACCCTTGAATTTTCGCGCATTAAAGTCTAAATCAATAATTATAGACTCTGGTAAATCATTCCCATCATCCGCCAATTGATTCATTTTTTTTAGCAATAAATCCAATTGAAGATGTACGCTTGAATCAAATTCACTTTTTTCTCCAAAAATATTGATTGAATGATCAGAAATAATAATTGATGAATGAAGGCCATCAGAACCCCGATTTATAAAATCATCATTTTTTTCAACTAAGTAGTGTTGCAAGGCTTCCATCAGAAAATATTAGATTTTTTTCAACTTTAAATATTGGGTTCAATAAGTAAATAGTTTAAGGATTCATAATAATAAGACTGAAGTACAGTTGGATTAAATGGCTTAAGCAGAACCTGAACATTTTCAGAATGTTCTAGACCACTCAACGTTATCATTTGGTGCTTAGCTGCCAAAACCAATATTTTTCGTTTATAAATTTTACTTGAATTAACGAAATAAATAAAGTCTAAACAATCCTTGCACTCTTCATCAAGGTCAATGATTATTAGATTGATTTCTTTATGACATTTTAACAAACTAAAGCCGGAATAGACATTAGAGGTTGAGTAAAAAAATGAAGCTTTGCTGAAGATGTTCTTCAAAACAAGGTTCATCGAATTATTCGCATTAATACTAAGTACGGTTGTTTCCACCATTATATCCATTTCCTTATTAAGGCATTATTAATGTCTTCAAGGCTTTTAAAGGATATTGGAGATAAAACGGGGCGAAATAAACCGAGTTCAATGAAAAAAGTCGTATTGTAAAGCTATTTAATTTGGAACAGAAGGCGACAGTGGTTTTTGAACATTTTATTAAGGTCACGGGGCCAGATATTACAAATTTGTAATATCTGGCCCCGTGACTAATTTTAAACTGAAATCAACTATGAATTACAAGATTTTCTCAATAATCTTCCCGGTTGCCTTTTCCTTAAGTATCAATTTCTTTGTACCATAATGCGTCAGTTCTTCTTTAACAAGATAATGATCAGCATCAAATTCAATAAGGTGACTGTCTTTTGTAACGTCGGTTCTTCCTCTCCAATCATCCAATTGAACAGGCTCCCATAGTTTTGTTTTTGCACTCTTATACGCTGCATCTAAAACCGCATTTACTAAATACCCATCGTAAAAAGTTTCTCTGGGCTGCGTGCCGTTTTCAAAACAATTAAACATCTCTGCAAACATGTGGTTGTATCCCAACTCGTTCAACTCATCTCCAACTGGAAACAACCACCCTGAATTGGATTCGGCTTTTTCAGCTACATAATCTGCACCCTTCCCTGTGGTAAACATTTCAAAACCCGTACGCAAAAATCCATTGATCCATATGGTACCTTCAGTTCCCATCACTTCATCTCTTAAATCTAAACCTCCGCGGAAAGTCCAGCTGACCTCAAACTGCGCAATGGCGCCATTTTCGTATTTCACCAAACCAATGGCATGGTCTTCTGCATCAATCGGTTTTACTTGGGTATCTGCCCAACACATCACTTCAACGGGACGAATATCTTTTCCTATATAACTGCGCGTGATTTCCACACAATGACAACCCAAATCCAAGATACATCCACCACCTGCTTGTTCGATATCCCAGAACCAATCACTGTGAGGGCCAGGATGTGCCTCTCTTGATTTTGCCCAAAGCACTCGACCAACAGCACCTTTCTTCACACTGTCATATGCCTTCAAAAATTTAGGCGTGTACACCAAGTCTTCAAGATAACCATTGAAGATGCCAGCTTTTTCAACTGCTTCCAACATGCGCTTCGCTTCTGTTGCATTTCGTCCAAGTGGCTTTGTAGAAATGATTGCTTTTTTATGTTTGATACAAAGCATCACTGCAGCTTCGTGTAAATTGTTTGGCAGAGAAATACAAACCATATCTATATCGGGATGAGCAATAGACTCCTCCATCTCTGTGGTGTAATGAGCACAACCATAATCTTCAGCAAACTTTTTTGCCTGCTCTTCTCTACGTGAATAGATAGACACAATTTTGTCTTTGCTCCTTAAACCTTGAATTGAATCTGCATAAAATCTTCCGATGAAACCGGAACCCAACATTGCTAACCTTACCATATTCTTGAATTAAAAGATTTATAAATTAAGCATTCGCTTTTTTATCCCTAAAGAAAATCAACAAGAAAACCAGCGCTGCTGCTGCAATAGCAGAAGGCACGAGCCAAACATTCAACCAATTGGTGACCATTGCTCCTGATGGATCTGCAGCAGTATACTTGTCTTTAACATACCCAGAAACTTCTGAGCCGATGAACATACCTATGCCATAAGTAGCTAATGTGATCAGTCCTTGTGCTTGTGATTTAATTTTTTCACCTGCCTTTTTATCTGTGTATATCATTCCACTTACAAAGAAGAAATCAAAACAAACACCATGCAATAAAATGGCAGCATACAACATCCACACACCACCCAATGCATCACCATAACCAAAGAAAGCAAAACGAATGATCCACGCAACCAGTCCAATGATCAAAATCTTTTTCACACCCAATCTTGCATATGCAAGAGGTAATAATATCATAAATAACACTTCTGAAATCTGACCAAGAGACATCATGTTCTCTATTCTAAATGTACTTGGGTCAGCCGTTGGGTTTGCTGCCTTGAAGGTATCTGTTAAAGAAGGATTCGCCCATGCATAATAAAATGACAATGGAATACAAATTAGGACAGACGATATGAAGAAGATCAAGAAAGATCTGTCTTTAAATAATACAAAAGCATCCTTACCAATAATTTGTCCGAATGTTGCTGGTCCAGTTGCCGTTGGCGGCGTCTTTGGCAACAAGAAAGCAAACAATCCTAGAACCACGGAAGCAGCCATCGAAATCTGAAAAATAGCAACTTTATCACCAAGGCCTAAAAAGCCCACAAGATTCACTACCAATATCCATGAAGCTGTTCCAAACACGCGGATAGCTGGAAATTCTTTTTCAGGATTATCCATGTTGCGCATAGAAATGGAACTGGTGAGCGAGATAGTCGGTGCGAAAGTGAGACAGTAAGCAAGCATCACCCAATAAAAAGTATCCGGATCTGTTATTTGTGTCAAGAAGAATAGAATACCAGCACCAAGTAAATTGAGCACTCCCAATACTTTTTGTGCTTGAAAGAAACGATCTGCCAACATCCCTACAAAAAATGGTGCAGCAATCATGGCGATTGAAAAAGCAGCGTATGCACTTCCAACTTGTGCACCAGTGGCTCCAAGTTGGTCGGTCATGTATTTACTCATTTGTCCGTACCACGCTCCCCAAACGAAGAACTGCATAAACATCATGAGAGCCAGCTGAATTTTAATTGTTGATTTCATATTCAAGATTGTCTTTCAAGATAATGATTTATTACAAATTGAGATTTAGTAAATAGATATTACTATTACTCTTGCCGTATTTTAAAATCTGCTCTTTATTTAACCGACTTCTTGTAATGCAAACAAATTTCCGTTAAACCACATCCGTCGCATTTGGGGTTGCGGGCCAGGCAGGTATATCTTCCGTGTAAAATAAGCCAATGGTGTGCCCTATGCACCAGTTCGGCAGGAATATGTTGTATCAATTGTTTTTCAGCTGCCAAAGGGGTTTTTGCTGCGCGTGTTAAACCCAATCTTGCAGAGACCCTGAACACGTGGGTATCGACTGCCATATTGGGTTGTTGGTCGATTACCGAGGTAATTACGTTGGCCGTTTTCCGACCAACACCAGGCAGTTTAACCAACTCTTCGACAGTCATGGGCACTT
>JBFYPP010000212.1:0-3902 GCA_041303255.1 Chitinophagia bacterium
GGGACAAGACCCTTTGCAGGCAGTACAAGTGAGTTTATCGTGTAGACCCTGCTCGGTATTTGGGAATAAAAAGTGCTGGAGGGGGGACCATGCTTGTATGGACCAGATAACTCCTGAAATGGTAATAGAAAAAATTGAGAAATTAATCAGTTAGGATTTTTTACCCAATACTTTCTCAACCAGCTCCATGTGTTCTGGGCGGATGAAATACTCAAAACTTCTTTTGTCAAAATCCGACCTTTGTTTGTCGATGATATTGTACTTACTTTCTGAAATAACTTCCAACTTATCATTGACAGCACCAATGATGTCACTTCTCAGTCTTTTTTGTACTTCTGAATTCCGCTGAGACGCACCTATTACTTTATTGATTTCTTCTATTGTAGTGAGACGCTCATCCAATGAATGCTTGTAAATGAAATCAAGTAATAACCTTTCTCTTTCGTTCAATAATTCCATTAGTTTGCCCGACCTAAATACAACTTGGGTTTCTTTATTTTCTTTTTCTGTTTTACTTTGTTCTATTGGAGAGCCAATAGCTGCTATGGTGGTCTTGGAGCTACTATGCTTTGTTTTTCTGTATAATAGATACATAGAGACTATGGCGAGAACAACAATTCCTCCTATTAGGTATTCTCTTTGATTGATTGGAGAGCTGGGTTTAACGGGTTCGTAAAAAGCAGTTCCCATATCAATTAAATCCTTTCTGCTAATTACAACAGAGTCTATATAGTTTTCTAGATCACCAACAAAATAGGTTGAGTCTATGCAGAAGGTATAGGCAACCTGCATCGGAAGTGCCGATGTGCCAAAAAGTTTAAATAATTTACTTTGTAGGTCTATTGAGACCGAGTAAATTTTGTTGTTTTTAAAATCAACTACCTTATCCATGTTTACTAAAGCCCCCAAAGGGGTTTGCGCAAAAACCAAACTATTGTCGAAATTAACTTTTCCAACCATTGTCCATTTTCCTTTTGCTATGTCTAATTCCCAAATGGTTTGTTTTAATTCATCAACTTGTCTATTTTTAAGTTGCTGATCACTCTCAAGAGGAAGTGCTTGAACTATTAGCTTATTTTCATCTGTATCAATCAGGGTGAACAGTGCTTCTGTAGAATTCCATAAAATGGAATGTGATAACCTTACAGCATCCCATTCTCGTATGTTGTTGTTAAAATAGCGGAGATTACCATTAAAATTGAACAATCCCCCACCACCAAACGAATACAATGTACTATCCACAGAGAAAAATAATGAGCCAAAATTATAGCCAGTGTAAAAAGTAGAGTCTATTCTGTTCCATCTGTACTGATTTTTTTCCTGCTCAAGCTGATAGATCCTTCCAGTACCCAATTGATTCAAGAATAAGCCCTTTTTGGTCTTGGTCAAGACCTGTCCTGATTGTTTAAAATTGCTGGGCAGATCATTGATTTCCAAAGGCCGACTTGGATAAGGGGAAAATACCAAAACGTTACCCTTTTCCTGCATCAATCTCTTGATTATTGGCGGAGTGGAATCCAGCTGAGCAATTGCAGGAAAGTACAAAATAAGTAGAGCGCACAATGAGATCATTCGCATATACTACCACAATATCTATAATAGGTGATAGACCAATTTGAGTAAAACACCGTTTTGGGTCCGTTATTTAATCAATTACGTTTATCACTTATGTGTATATAATTGTAAATCAAATTTTAAAATTGGTGTTTCACCTACTAATAAAGTACCAATAAAAAGACCAAAAATTTCACAGAACCGGGCAGTATTCGTTAATTTTTATTCATTTTCGTTAAGTAGCTGATACAATTGCCGTATGATTGTTTTAAGTCTTAGGGTTTAAAATTGAGTCAAAGCCTGGCGATGATATCCTGTTTTGAGATCCAAATAATTACTCAGCCGTTTCTGACCTAAGTTAAACACCAAATTTAAAATGGCTTCATTCGGCAGGATTTTTCAGTTTAATGGTGCCATTTTCATTTATTGATCTCTGTTTTGTGTATTTCCGATTTTGGGAAATTCTCCGGGAACGCGGTGCTAAAAGCAGTTTAGTACTGTATTTAATGTTAGAACTTCATTTAGTTCTTGCTAATTTTGTATTTCAATTCAAGCATATGATCAAGACTGGCAATATTACTGTTAGCATTTACACAGAAATGACTCCCAACCCGGAGACGATGAAATTTGTTGCCAACAAGTTGTTGTATCCTGGCAAGAGCGTTGATTTTCAGGATATTGATTCGGCAAAACCATCTCCTTTGGCATTGGAATTGTTCAGTTTTCCCTTTGTAAAGAGTGTATTCATAGCGAGTAATTTTGTAACCCTTACCAAAACATCAGAAACAGATTGGGATGATGTAAAACCATCTATTCGTCAGTTTTTAAAAGATTATTTAGAAGATGGAAAGGTTATTGTGAATGAAGATGAGCTTCCTGCTTCAAAAGCTGCAGATGGAAATATTGTTTTATCTGAAGATGGAGATGTGGTAAAACGCATTAAAGAATTACTTGAAAACTACGTAAAGCCTGCAGTTGAAATGGATGGCGGCGCTATACAGTTCAAGAAATTTGAAGATGGGGTTGTAACCCTTATGCTCCAGGGAAGCTGCAGTGGTTGTCCCTCTTCCATGATCACGCTGAAGTCTGGCATCGAAGGGATGATGAAACGCATGATTCCTGAAGTTACCGAGGTGGTTGCTGAGGCGGAATAAATTTCTCCATTCTCCATTGCATTTTGCACAAATCCAAGCATTTTTAGGCAATCTAGATTTTACTTAGGACTTTTGCAGCATGGTTCTGATCAAGTACCTTGAATGGACAGCTATCCTTTCAGGAATTCTATCTGTCTGGTTTTCTAAAAAAGAGCGTATTTGGGTTTATCCAACCGGTTTGGTTGGCACCATTCTCTATATCTATTTGAGTTTTAAGGGCGATCTTTATGGAGAGGCTGCTGTAAACTTATATTATACCATCATGAGTTTTTACGGGTGGTGGAATTGGGCGAGAAGGGATCAACAAAAAAAGAAAATTGTCCGGATCAAATTTTCAACCCCCAAAGAGTGGCTGCAACAAATCATGTTTTTCTTCCTACTTTTTGCAATCATCTATTTTTGTCTGGTCTACATTAAAAATGCCTTTGCGCCTGAAGCAATTCCCTGGGCGGATGCCTTTGCGTCTGCATCTGCACTCACTGGCATGTGGTTAATGACTCGGAAAAAAGTGGAGAGCTGGATTTGGTGGATGATCACCAATATTGCTTCAATGCCGCTTTATTACGTGAAGGGATTTGCACCTACTTCACTCTATTATTTTATTTTGTTGGTCTTGGCCATCTTTGGTTTTCAGGAATGGAAAAAAAAGGCAAATGCATAAATGGGCGAAACACGAGGTAATCAAAATTGTAGCGATTGGTCCTGAATCTACAGGAAAGAGTACACTTTGCAGTGATCTTGGAAAAGTTTTTTCAACCAACTGGTGCAAGGAGTATGCAAGAGCGTATCTTCTAAAAAATGGAATGGCATACTCCTTTGATGATTTACTGACAATTGCAGAAGGACAGTTGCAGCTTGAAGAAGAAGCCATTTTAAACTGTATTGAACTGCACAATCAACAAAGTAAATCTGGAAGGCCCATTTTGTTTATAGATACAGATATGTATGTAATGAAAGTTTGGTGTGAATTTGTGTTTGGCAAATGCCATCCTATGATTTTAAATGAAATTGTAGCTAGAAAGTACAATGGATATTTACTTTGTAAGCCTGATTTGCCTTGGGTGAAAGATGAATTGAGGGAGTATGCAGATCTGGCTACCCGTGAAACCTTGTACCACCAATATAAAGACCTCTTGGTTAACCAGAGTACTCCATGGTTTGAAGTAAATGGTCAGCATCCTGAAAGAATAGACG
>JBFYPP010000213.1:0-3860 GCA_041303255.1 Chitinophagia bacterium
TTTCGATTTGTTGATTTTAATACTTGCAACAGGTTTTGAATTGGGTTGATCGATATACAGGGTCAGTATGCCATTATCAACAAAAGAATTAAGCCTAATGTGTAAGGTGGATTTATTGGTGATGTCACGCTGACTAAATTTTGCAAGCGAGTTTTTTCTAAAGCGAAGTGATTTTGTGTCCTCTAATGCTGCATTGTACATTGAGTCGACTGTAATGCTGTTGATGCATTGTTGTCCGGTTTTTAATAAACGCTGGTAAAAATTAGCAGTTTTTGGATCGCCATGCTTATTTAACCAACTCAATAATTTTTCATATTTAACCTTGCTGTCATTTCTAAATTCTCTCAACAAAGGATATTCATCATAAGTGTCTTCGTCGCGCGAATTGTTGAAATAGGCCATGAACTGATAATACTCTTCGTGCTTGAACGGGTCATAAGGGTGACTATGGCATTGCACACAGGCAAAACTCGTTCCCATCAACGCTTCCCACGTGGTGTTCACTCTGTCTAATGTTGCAGCTACCCTAAACTCCTCATTATCGGTACCCCCTTCATCGTTGTTCATGGTATTTCTATGGAAGGCGGTTGCAATAAATTGTTCATCAGACGGATTGGGCATTAAATCACCGGCCAACTGTTCAACCAAAAATTGATCGTAGGTCTTGTCTTCATTAAAAGCTTTAATCAGCCAATCACGGTACCTCCAAATTGACCTGATATAATCTCTTTCATATCCTTTGGTGTCTGCATATCTGGCCAAATCCATCCACATGGCAGTCCATCTTTCTCCATATTTTGGAGAAGCAAGCAGGTCGTCTACCAAATTTTCATAGGCCTTATCAGAATTGTCCTTTAGAAACTTTTGCTTTATTGCTTCAGGGGCAGGCATTCCAATTAGATCGAGTGATGCTCTCCTGAGCAAAACTTCTTTGCTTGCAATTGGAGATCGCTTCAAATCAACTTCATCCAATTTTTCATCGATAAATCGATCAATGTCATTTCCATCTTTTTGTTTGAACCAACTGAAAAGTCCATTACCCGGTATTAAAGGTGTCTTTACAGGTAGATATGACCAATGTGTATCAAACTTTGCTCCTTCATCTATCCATTGAGTCAGGATTCTGGTCTCTTCTTCTGTTAGGGCTTCTTCTTGGTAAGGCATTCTTTCTTCTGGATCTAAAGAATGAAGGCGTTTAATCATTTCACTATTTGCTGCGTCACCAGGAAGGATGGCTGGTTTTCCTGATTCGGTGGGAGAGAGGGCTTCTTCTCTAAACAACAAACTGAACCCTGCTTTTTTCTTAACGCCACCATGGCAGGATATGCATTTTTGGTTGAGAATGGGTTTTACCTCTGCATTGTAATCAACTGGCGTTTCTGTAAAAAACAAGAAATAGCTTAAACCTACAATTACCAGGGTTGCTGTTGTAAGGACTATTTTTGATTTGAAAAAGGATGTCATGCTAGTTGTTGAAATGGTTCTCTAAATTCTGTTTCAGTTTTTTTACTTCCTCACCATCCAAACTGGTGTGGACAAGAGACTCTGACATATTTGGATTATTATAATACATATTTGATCGCATAAATGTTCTTGCTGAACTATGAAAAGCTTTAGCTCCAGTTTGGATTGCTAAATCAATCACATTATCTGACCTCACCCCAGATCCTGGCATAATTATGATTCTGTTGTTTGCTTGTTTTACCAGTTGTTTAAGATTGATTATACCCTCAACTGCTGTTTTATATAAACCACTTGTAAGTATTCTTTTACAGCCTATTGTGATTAATTTTTCTAAAGAATCTATCGGATCCTTTACTCTATCAAAGGCCCTGTGAAAAGTTACGTCCATGGTTCCCGCTGCCTCAATCAAAGCTTTAGATCGTTCTATGTCGATAGTGCCATCTGAGAGCAGCATGCCAATCACAACACCATCACAACCAATTGATAAACATTGCTTTATATCAGATTTCATTGATTCGAACTCTTGGTCTGTATACAGAAAGTCGCCACCCCTGGGTCTAATTATTGGGAAAAGCGAAATGGAACAAGATTTTCGGGCTTGTTCTATCATACCAAATGAAGGAGTGGTTCCACCTTCTTCCGGATTGGCACAAAGCTCAATTCTTGTTGCCCCCATAGCTTGAGCAACACTACAGGATGCTATGTCGAATGCAATGATTTCTAATTCGTAATTCATTTTAATTAAAATAACTTTCTCCTGGGATAACAATCTCTTCCTTGTCTGATTTTACTGCAAAGGAAAATCCTTTTTGAAGTGCATAGGCGCCATAATTACCCTGGGTATCTATCGCCAAGAATCCAATTTGAATGTTTTGGGCCTTCTGTGGATCTCTTTTGGCAATGCGTTCAACTACTTTTTTACAGGCTTCTCTGGGACTATTTCCTTGCCTCATATATTCTACAACTAAATGAGAACCAACGCATTTTATTACTTCTTCTCCAACACCAGTTGAGGTTGCTGCGCCAACTTCACTGTCAACAAACAAACCCGCACCAATAACAGGGGAGTCGCCAACCCTTCCATGCATTTTAAAGGCCATTCCGCTGGTGGTACAACCGCCGCTTAAGTTACCATGGGTGTCCAATGCCAAGATGCCTATGGTATCGTGGTTGTCGATAGAGCCAGGAAAAAAGCCGGAATCGGGTTCTTTTTGTTTGTGTAATTTGTTTTCAATATTCATTACTGGAGAGTAATTTGATTTCTTTAGCCATTCTTTCCAAGCTTGTTCGCTATCTGGTGTAAGTAAGTTTTCTTTCTGAAAACCGTTGTCAAGGGCAAATTGCAGTGCGCCTTCTGCTACAAGAATAACGTGTGGGGTTTTTTCCATAACCATACGGGCAACCGAAATGGGGTGTTTTATGTGTTCAAGACACATCACTGAACCGCAATTTCCATTTTCATCCATAATACAAGCGTCAAGCGTAACCCGACCATCTCGGTCTGGGTAACCGCCATAACCGACTGTTTTATTACTTTGATCGGCCTCCGTTATTCGGGCACCTTGTTCAATGGCATCTACAGCACGACCATTGTTTTTCAATACTTTCCAAGCTTCTGCATTGGCAGCTTTTCCAAAATCCCATGTTGAAACAACTATGGGTTTTGTTGGTTGTTTTATAGTTGATTCTTGTATGTTGGATGTAATAACTGGCACGGAGAGCAGTGAATTCCTCAAAAAGTCTCTACGAATCATGAACGATTGATTATACCTCAATTTAATTCAATTGAAGCTAAGTTCCCCTCTATAATTGAAATCTTTTTTCTTATAATTTATATTATGTTAAGTAGTATTTAGGCCCTTTTATAGGGCTACTCTAGACTATGCCAATTTGAATTTGGATTGGTGTTGGATAATGAATTCAATTAATTCATTTAATTCTAGTCCTGCCCTTTGGCAAGCATCGTGGATATCATCTCGACTCACATTTGCGGCAAAGGTTTTTTCCTTGATGCGTTTCAAAGCACCTTTCAGTTCCATTCCTTCATAGCCATTGGGTCGCATCAACGAATATGCATGGATGAGTCCGGATAATTCATCAAAAGCATATAACATCTGATCCATCCTGCTTTCTGGAATTACCCCAAAATGAATATGGCCGTGTGAAGCAATTGCCCTTATGATTTCCGGACAAATTTGTTTTTCTTCCAAATATTCAATGATCTTTTTACAATGTTGGTCGGGCCATTGATCCCAATCTGCATCATGCAATAGTCCAGCCATTTCCCATTTCCATATATGCTCAGCACTCAATAGCTCAACCTCTTCCGCCCAAGACTTCATTAAACCGCCTACCTGAATCATGTGCAGTTTTAATCGATCATTTAGAACCCATTC
>JBFYPP010000214.1:0-3822 GCA_041303255.1 Chitinophagia bacterium
GTACAAGAAGGTCTTTGGCAGTCTCAAGCGGATATCGACAAAGTGCTTTTCACCAACAAGGGTGATGCAAAAGTTGGACGTTTCCGTTTCAAAGATTTGAATGGTGATGGCCAAATCGACAACAACGATGAAACCTACCTTGGTAGCCCAATTCCAACTTTGTTGCTTGGTCTTAACTTGACTGCAAACTACAAGAACTGGGATTTCACCATGTACTGGAGTGGAACTTATGGTAACAAATTGTTCAACTTCGTGAAATACTTCTCTGAGTTTAATGCGTTCCAACGTAGCCGTAGCAAAGCTTTCTTGTATGAAGCAGGTAAAACCTTGCCAGTACTTGATGGTGGAGACAACTACAGCTCACAGCGTAACAGCTATTATGTTGAAGACGGGTCTTTCACACGTTTGAGAAACCTACAGGTAGGCTACTCTCTTGATCCTGCTTCTTTGAAGAAGTTGGGTATCAGCAGGTTGCGTATCTATGCACAAGGACAAAACTTATTGACTTTCACCAAATACAGTGGATTAGATCCTGACGTTACCATCTCAAACATTACAGAAGGTTTCAACAGTCAGCGTGATCTTTCACTTGGTGTGGACAATGGACGTATTCCTTTGGCTAGAACTGTAGTAGTTGGTATAAACCTTGAGTTCTAAAAACGAATAATGCTTAAACAATAAATCCAATTAATAAAAAAGAACTATATTTTTATTACATTATTTAAAAGCATCCAAGAAATAAAATAAAGAAAAATGAGAAAGAACATTATGCAAAAAATAGCGGTGCTGGGTTTACTAGCAGTCGTTATCTACAGTTGCGGAAAGGATTTTCTTGAAACACAACCCTATGGAAGTGTAAACAATGAACTCCTTTCTACATCAGAAAAAGGTGCAAACTCACTTCTGATTGCAACCTACTCCAACCTAGACGGGTTCTCTGGTTGGGACAATGGCGGTCCTTGGGGCGGTGCATCTTCTAACTGGACTTTTGGTAGCATTGCCGGTGGTGATGCTTACAAGGGATCTGAAGCGGGTGACCAACCAGACATTACACCTTTAGAAAGAGGTAATGTGGACGCAAACAATCCTTATTTGGAGCAAAAATGGAGAAACTATTATGATGGTATCTCTAGGGCTAACCAAACTATCCTTGCATTCCAAAAGTTGACTAGCATTTCTGCAGCTCAGAAAAATACACGTATTGCTGAGGCGAAATTCCTAAGAGGCTGGATGCACTTAGATTTGTACAAAATTTTCCGTAATGTTCCTTATGTTGACGAAACACTGGAAGATGTTCGTATCGGAAATACTGCTGATATCCTTCCTAAAATTCAAGCTGATCTACAAGCTGCAATAAACGACCTTCCTGTAACTCAAGATCAAGCTGGTCGTGTAACAAAAGGTGCTGCTCAATCTTTGTTGGGTATGACTTATATGTGGCAGAAAAAGTATGCTGAAGCAAAAGCTCAATTTGATGCTGTTGTTAATTCAGGTAGATATGCTTTGAATGCTAAATTTTCAGACAACTTCAATGCTGCTGTTCGTAACACAAGAGAAGGAATTCTCGAGGTACAAATGGCGGTAAATACAGGTGGTGGTGATGCTGGAAACGTAGGTGATGTATTGAACTTCCCTTACAACAACGGACCTGCAGGTTGCTGCGGATTCCACCAGCCTTCACAAGATCTTGTAAACTCATTCCAAGTTGACGCAAACGGTCTTCCTTTGTTGGATACCTATAACGCACAAGACGTTAAGAATGACGATGGTTTGAAAGATTCAGATCCGTTTACTCCTTCTACTGTTGCTTTGGATCCTCGTCTCGACCGTACTGTTGGTCGTCGTGGTATTCCTTATTTGGATTGGGGTATTTACCCAGGTTCTTCATGGACACGTGACCAGTCTTATGGTGGTCCTTATGCTCCAATGAAGAATGTTCACGCTAAATCTCAAGTTGCTGAAGTAACTCACGCATCTGGCTGGACTTCTGGTTATAATTCTAACAATACAAAATTGGTACGTCTTTCTGATGTAATGCTACAATTGGCTGAAGCTGAAGTAGAATTAAACAATCTTGAAAGAGCGCGTGCTTTGGTTAACCAAATTCGTCAAAGAGCTTCTAATCCAGCTGACTTTGTAATGAATGGCAGTTCACCTGCAGCTAACTACCAAATTGGTCTTTATACTGCACCATGGACTGATAAAGCAGTAGCTACCAAGGCGGTTCGTTTCGAGCGTCGTGTTGAGCTAGGCATGGAAGGTCACCGTTTCTTCGATATCGTAAGATGGGGTATAGCTCCGGCTGTAAAGAATGCTTATTATGCCAAAGATGGTGTAAGAAGAGGTTACTTAAGATCTGCTTCTTTCGTAGCTGGCAAGAACGAGGTTTTCCCTCTTCCTGCAAAAGCAATTACGCAAAGTGCTAAGGATGGCGTTCCAACTTTGAAGCAAAATCCTGGTTACTAATCCTAACCAAAAAAATAACAAGAAGGCTGCACATTTGTGCAGCCTTTTTTGTTTTGTTGAATCACCAATGTGAATGCTTAAAACATACGCAAATCGCTTAATTTTGGAATACGAAAAACGTATATTCAGCTATGAAATTTATTA
This sequence comes from Chitinophagia bacterium, assembly GCA_041303255.1. Classification (GTDB taxonomy): domain Bacteria; phylum Bacteroidota; class Bacteroidia; order Chitinophagales; family Chitinophagaceae; genus Pollutibacter. The sequence continues at coordinate 2,611 of JBFYPP010000214.1, forward strand.
ATATTCTCGTTGCCTTTGTTTGTCTTTTTACCGTGTCGTCTTGTAATAGTGATAGACCTCTTTTTCAGCTGGTGAGTCCAGAATCATCAGGAATAGATTTCAACAACAAGATTACCATAAATGATTCTATCAATATTCTCGAAAGCGAGTTTACTTATAATGGAGGTGGTGTTGCTGTTGGTGATTTGAATGGGGATGGTCTTCAAGACATTTATTTTGCAGGTAATCAGGTACAGAACAAATTGTATTTGAATAAAGGCGCACTGAAGTTTGAAGAAGTGATTGAAAAAGCTGGTGCACAAAAAACAAAAAGTCAGTGGTCATCTGGTGTAACCTTTGTAGATATCAATTCTGACGGCAAACAAGATATTTATGTTTGCAATACCATGATTGAAGACAGTGCGTTATTACGCGATTTGTTGTTCGTGAATCAAGGTAACAATGCTGAGGGTATTCCTCAGTTTAAAGAAATGGGTGAAGAATATGGAATTAGAGATTATACCCATAATTCTATTTCTACATTTTTTGATTATGATTTAGACGGAGATCTCGATTTATTTATTGCGGTTAACTTTATTGATGTTCAATACCCCAATCAATTTCTTTCAGATGATTTAAGAAGGGGGAAAAAAGCATTAACAAAAGACCTGTTGTACAGAAATGATTTTGACTCCAGTTTAGGTCATGCTGTTTTCTCTGATGTATCAGAGGAAGCTGGTATCGATTGGGGAGGTTATAGCCATTCTGCACTTATTCACGATTTCAATAAAGATGGGTATCCGGATATCTATGTGGCTAACGATTACTTGAGTACTGACCTCATCTACATCAACAACAAGAATGGAACTTTTACCAATAGAATTTCAGAAATATTTAAACATGAGTCTTACTCTTCAATGGGAAGTGATATTGCCGATATAAATAACGATGGTTTAGAAGATCTGTTTGCAGTGGAAATGCTTCCAGCAGACAACAAGCGGAAGAAGGTAAATATGAATGCCAACAATTACAACCATTATTTATTTACAGAGCAATACAAATATGATTATCAGTTTGTGAGAAATATGTTTCAATTGAATCAGGGTATTAATCCCAAAACAAACCTTCCCTTGTTTAGCGATATTGCTTTTCTGGCAGGAGTTGAAGCCACCGATTGGAGCTGGTCGCCTTTATTTGCAGATTTTGATAATGATGGGAACCTCGATTTATTAA
>JBFYPP010000215.1:0-3820 GCA_041303255.1 Chitinophagia bacterium
AAGGAAAGGTACAAGCAGGAGTATTCTTTACTTATTATGAACGCAGTGATGTAAAGGATAGAGCAGCTCGTCCTTTGTTGATTTCATTCAATGGGGGTCCAGGTACTTCTTCTCTTTGGATGGAGCTGGGATACACCGGACCTCGTATAGTGAACATCGACGACGAAGGTTATCCTTTGCAACCCTATGGATTAAAGGATAACCCACACTCCATTTTGGATGTTGCTGATGTTGTTTATGTAGATCCCGTCAATACTGGATTCTCAAGAGCAGTGAGTAAGGATATTCCTACCAGCAGGTTCTTTGGCGTTACTGCCGATATTAAATACTTGGCTGAATGGATCAACACCTTTGTTTCCAGAATGAACCGTTGGGCCTCACCAAAATATTTGATTGGTGAAAGTTATGGCACAGGTAGGGTTTCAGGTTTAGCACTGGAACTTCAAAATACACATTGGATGTTTGTGAATGGCGTGATTTTAGTTTCTCCAACAACTTTAGGAATTGAAAGAGGTAGCGTGATGGGCGCTGCATTGCGTTTGCCTTATTATGCTGCAACTGCCTGGTATCATAAACAATTGCCTGCTGATTTGCAAGCTAAAGACCTAACTGATGTGTTGCCAGAGGTGGAGAAATTTACCATTGATGAATTGGTACCTGCCATGACCAGAGGTGGTTTTTTAGAGGAGAGCAAGAAAAAAGAAATTGCAAAAAAAATGGCAAGGTATGCAGGGATTTCTGAGCAAGTAATTCTTCAGAATAACTTAGATGTTGCAATGGGTTTATTCTGGAAAGAATTACTAAGGGATGAAGGATATACAGTAGGTCGCTTGGATTCACGTTACAAGGGAATTGATAAACGTGACGCAGGTGAACAACCTGATTTTAATGCCGAACTTATTTCTTGGGAGCATTCATTTACTCCAGCAATTAATATCTACTTGCGAGAGGAATTGAAGTACAAAACAGATTTAAAATATTATGTTTTTGGTCCGGTGCAACCATGGGACAGGTCTGGTGATAAAACAGGCGAGAACCTTCGACTTGCTATGGCTGAAAATCCTTTTTTACATGTGTTGGTTCAATCTGGTTACTATGATGGAGCATGTGATTATTTCAATGCCCAATATAACATGTGGCAAATGGATCCTAGCGGTAAGTTGAAAGACAGGATGAGTTGGGAAGGATATCGAAGTGGGCACATGATGTATTTGCGTAGACCTGATCTTGAAACCAGCAACCAAAGCTTAAGAGATTTCATCAAAAAAACTACGCCTAAGCCTGGTCAGTCTGCAAAGTATTGATAAGGAAATAAAATTTGATTTATGTTAAAGTCAATTCGACTTACCTCCTTCTTGCTGGTGCTATTAATCACTCAGCCTACAATAGCCCAGCAAGAAGCTTTTCCTTTTAATGGAAAGCTTATCATTGTTGGTGGGGGTGATATTTTAGATACCATGTACAATCTCTTTGCAAAAGAGATTGGTGGAAAAGATCAGCCTATCGTTTACATCCCGACTGCCACGGATGATGAGCCTTGGATTCAAGCGGGTGAGCACTTGGTTAAGTTTACCAGTCGCGGCTTCACCAACTTAACAACTGTGCATACGCGAGACAAGCAAAAAGCAAATGACCCTGTATTCATTGATCGTATACGCAAAGCAAAAGGTGTCTTTATTGGAGGAGGTGATCAAGCCAATATTGCGGCATCATTTCTTGGGACTGCTGTTCATAAAGAGTTAAATGAATTACTGAATCGAGGTGGTATCATTATGGGTACCTCTGCAGGTGCAACCATCATGGGAGAATTTATGATAACAGGGTGGGAGCAACGTAAAGCGCCTAATGTACAACATCAATATCCTGCTGGATTGGCTTTCATGAAAAACACTTCAATTGATCAACACGTGTTGGTAAGAAATAGACAATTTGATTTGATACCCATGATGGAATCAAATTCAAATTTATTGGGGATGGCTCTTGATGAAGCTACTGCTGCATATGTTCAAAGAGACAGCATCCAAGTTGTTGGACGCTCTTACATGATGATCTACGATCACCAAGATTGGAACAACCAGAAAAAAGAATGGGGTAAGGTCTATCGCCCATTTATGATGTATTCAGAAGGTGAGGTATACCGGTTTAAAAAATAAATTTCTTTAATGCAGCCAAGAAGGCAAGTGGATTTTCTTCCATAGGCACATGTCCGGTTTTTGGAATAATAACCAACTGGCTATTTTGAATATCTTTCTCAAATAAATAAGCGTTACTTACATCAATCAGTTGATCATCTTCGCCCCAGATGATCAGTGTAGGCGTTTTGATATTTTTTATTCTTTCACTGCTTCCAAATATAATGCGTTGTTTGAAGATATCTAGGGTGGCATTTCTATTACCTTCTCTTAAGAGTAAATCGAAGTAACGCTGTACCAGCACTTCATTAACTTTTGCTTTATCCGAGTAAACATCTTCAATACTTTTTCTAATGAGTGCGCGTGGAGTAAATTTCATAAGTACATCACCTACTACAGGCATTGAGGCAAGTTTGAATCCAATATTTCCTTTTTCGTTTTTCTTCGGGTAGCCACCGGAGTTTACCAAAATCAGTTGTTTTACTTTATCAGGATAAGCGAGAACTTGGTTCCAGGCGATGCTTCCGCCTAGAGAATTTCCTACTATGGCATATTGCTTAACTCCTAGCTTGATGAGGAGTGAGTCGATTAACTTGTTATAGAACACAATAGAATAATCTCTTTCCAAACTTGGTCCGGTTAATCCAAAAGCAGGTAAATCAAAACGAATTACTCTTTTTTTATCAGTCAGTGTAGGTACAATACTGTCCCATGTATGCAAGCTGGAAGAAGTGCCATGAACCAGCACAAGTGGTATGCTATCATTTTGATTGCCCTCGTCTCTATAGTGAATATCCATACCCATGAGGGGGATGAATTTTGATTGTTCATTGGTGTATTTATTTTTTAATTCCTCAAATGGGATATCGCTTTTATATAAAAATGCAAGAAGAGCAAAAATCCCAATGAATACAGCAAATACGATTTTCTTTGCCATTGTAGTGTATTTAATTATGCGAACTGTTAAATTCAATACTTACTTCTTGTCCCACTGAAAAAGAAGTATTGCGAACCATTATATCCAAATCGTCACCAGCGATATTCAGCTTTAATTTATAATGGTTGCCATAGAATAGTTTTTCTTTTATAGTAGCCGCTGTACTGTTGTTATTTTTTTCTACTATAGCAAACTCTTCTGTTCGGAAATACAACCTGTTGTCAGGAAGGATGAATGTTTTTCTAAGTGAACTGTCTTTTTCTATGCAGTTGTAATCGCCAACTAATCCAGCTGTATAGGCGTTAACTGGATTGAAATAAATCTCTTCTGGTGAGTCAGCTTGAATCATTTTACCTTCTTGAAGAACAATGATTTGGTCTGCCCATGAAAGAATATTAGCGGGGTCGTGTGAGACCAGCACGACTGTCGTTTTTCTAGTTTCACAAAGTTCATTGATAATGCCATTAATGATTTTGTTGTTGGATAAGTCGAGGTTCGTAAAAGGTTCATCCAGCAATAACAATTTCGGATTACCTACCAATACCCTGGCAAGTGCTATGCGTTGTCTTTCTCCACCCGAGATGGCATTGGTTTTTCTTTTTAGCAGGTGTTCAATTTTACAGAGCCGGTAAATTTCATCAGCTTCACGTTGTTCCATTTTATTGGCCATGTCAAGTAGCTCCTCAACCCTGTAATTGTTGAGTAGCTCAAAATGCTGAGAGAGGTAGCCAATTTTTTTATGTCCGGGTAT
>JBFYPP010000216.1:0-3793 GCA_041303255.1 Chitinophagia bacterium
CATTTTCGTGAGCTTGCAGAATCGGTGAAAAAAGGAATTATTGCTGCTGGAGGATTTCCGGTTGAGTTTCCAGTAATGTCATTAGGTGAGACATTGATCAAGCCGACCGCCATGCTATACAGAAACCTGGCCAGCATGGATGTGGAAGAATCGATTCGTGCAAATCCGATGGATGGTGTGGTCTTGCTTTGTGGATGTGATAAAACAACGCCATCATTGGTGATGGGGGCTTGTAGTGTGAACATACCGACGATTGTCGTTTCTGGTGGTCCAATGCTAACTGGACGTTATGAAGGAAAAACAATCGGTACATCTGATGTGTGGCGTTTCAACGATGCCGTTCGAAGTGGTGATATGTCGCAAGAACAACTCACCGTTGCCGAAGCCTGTATGTGTAGAAGTGCAGGTCACTGTGCAGTGATGGGTACTGCATCCACCATGGCTTGTATGGTGGAATCGCTGGGACTAACACTTCCCTCTAATGCTGCTATACCTGCAGCAGATAGTAGAAGAAAAGTATTAGCGCAATACTCTGGTGCACGTATAGTGGAGATGGTGAAAGAAGATCTAAAGCCATCTGATATTCTTACACGTGAAGCATTTGAAAATGCAATTCGTGTGAATGCAGCAATCGGGGGATCGACCAATTTTGTAATTCACTTAATTGCCATTGCCAATAGAATTGGTGTTGATTTAAAGCTGGATGATATTCATATCAATTCAGCAGGTATTCCATTGCTGGTCAATCTTCAACCTTCCGGTAAATATTTCATGGAAGATTTTTATTATGCTGGTGGACTACCGGTTGTGATCAAAGCCCTGGGAGAAAAATTACATCAACATAACATAACTGCAAATGGAAAGACAGTCGCAGAAAATTGTGCAGATGCCAAATCTTATACTGAAGATGTGATAACTGATTTGAGTAAACCATTTAAGACGGAAACAGGACTAGCAGTAGTTTTTGGAAATCTTTGTGAAAACGGCGCTGTCATTAAACCAAGTGCTGCAAGTAAACATTTGATGAAACATACCGGTCCAGCTGTTGTTTTTGAAAACATCGAAGATTATCATGCACGTGTGGATGATCCAAACTTAAACATCGATGCATCATCTATCATGGTACTGAAAAATGTTGGTCCCGTTGGCTACCCCGGCATGCCGGAAGTTGGTAACATGGCCATTCCTAAAAAATTATTAGAAAAAGGCATCACCGATATGGTGCGTATTTCAGATGGACGAATGAGTGGCACAGGATTTGGGACTGTTGTGTTGCACATATCACCCGAAGCAGCTAAAGGAAGCACCTTGGCTATAGTAAAGGATGGAGATCAAATTGCATTGGATGTAAAGAACAGAACGTTGCAATTGTTGGTAGACGACGAAGAAATAACAAAAAGAAAAGCGGAATGGACATCTTCACATCCGAAAGCCGATCGTGGTTATGTTAAAATGTATCAAGAACATGTTGAGCAAGCTCACTTAGGTGCAGATATGGATTTCTTAAGAGGTTGTTCCGGGAGTAATGTGACCAGGGATTCGCATTGATATTAGGGATTAGGGAATAGGCATTAGGGAAGAGCTTGCCTGCCGGTAGGCAGGGGATAAGGGAATAGCCTGACTGCCGAAGGTTTACCTATCGAAGATAGGCAGGGGAAGTGGGTAAATTAATTCAAACTCAAGGCTTTTGGGGGCTGAATTTGTGTTAACTTGCGAATTCACCATACCTGAAATATGTCCCTTTCCCACCTGCTTAAGTTCGTTTATAACAATGGTACCGATGAGGTAATTCGTCGAGGTAAAAAAATACACGCTATCGGATATGTTGAGTTTGTTGAGCACGACGATCTATTGGGCGCGGTTACATTTCGTGTAAAAGATGATAATTATAGTACTTTTTATAAAGTCTATGTTCAAAAATACAAAGACCCACGTGCACTTGCTTTAAGATGTACTTGTCCTTATAATCTCGGAGATATTTGTAGGCACGAAGCTGCTGCCCTCCTGCAATTGCAAGACCTGGTTGACAGGAACATGATTGGCGATAATACCATTCGCTACGATCAAAAGCATACGGTGATCAAGATGAAAAACATCGACCTTAAAATGGTACGGTTACTTGCTACACCTGAAGTTTGTGAGAAGGCAGAATTATTACTCCGGACAAACAAAGCCAGTATTATTAGCGCTAAAGATGAGCGTGTAGAGGCAAAGTTGGAGTTGGATGGGGAAACCTTTCCTCTCGTGCTTCAACGCAATGAAGAGAAAAATTTTGACACCTCATGTAAGTGTACTGAGGAAACACATCCTATTTGTCTACATAAAGCAATGTTTTTACTGCAGTTGCTTAATGCTTATGGCTCATTGTATTTTGACAGTATTCGTAATTGGGACAAAGAAAAAAATACTTTGTTGGGTATTTATGGCTACAGCATGAGTGAGCCAGATTGGAATAAAAAATTTGAGTTTACTTATAAAGATGGAAAGCCTTTTTTGCGTGTGCTAGACCCAACAGTAAAACGAGTTACGACTGTTGTTGAAGATAAACCGGTTTACAAAAAGCAAGAAGTTGAAGTAATTGTACAAGAAGCAGAACCCGATCCTGCTGTTGTTACGCAGAGATTAGGAGTTGTATTTTTAGACAATCCGGGAAAGTATCCTGGCTTTGGTGTTGAACTGGTAAGTGGAGAATTTGATGAAGATCAATTCGCATTTTTAGGCAAGGTAGAACACATTGATCTTACTAAATATGTACCAACCAATGAACTTGTTGCAGATGATGTTAGTTTGATGAATGCTGTGAGAAAATTACAGCGTTCCGAAATTGATAAGTACGTGAGTAGAAATTCTCCATTTTCTGGTATTTGGGAAAACATCATTTATTCTGAAGAGGAAGGTCTGCCTGCTGAAACTACACAACTCATCGATGAATATATCCATCCGAAATTGGTAAAGATATTTTCAGAAAATGCTGAACGTACTTCGTTTTACCGACTTCCCGCAGGGAAACCGTTTATCACTTCAAACCTTATTGAAGTAAAAATTGGAAAAGGAAGAATGAAGCCTGGTGTGAAGGTTAATTCCGGAAAGAAACATGTAGAGATTGAACCAATGGTATTTATTGAAGAGTGGGACACCGCTTTGCAAGCAAATGAATGGAGCTCTTCTCTAATCACTTTGTTTGATAATACATTGTATTCTTGGAATACACTTGAAGATTTAGAGGCCATTACTGAGTTTTTACCAGAGAGGAACAAGAAGATTGCATTTAAAGAATGGCCATTGTTTTTAGAAAAAACAGTTCTGCCATTTGCAAGAAAATATAAAGTGGAATTTGACCGTTCTTTCATGACCGATGTGTATGAGGGAACACCAGATATTCGATTACAACTGCAAGAGAAAAATGAATATTTGATTTTTACACCCTTGTTCATTTATCAAGGATATGAAGTTCAACCCATTGATAAAGAAACTGTTTTTATCCATGATGGTCCCAAAATTAAAACCATCCGAAGGGATATTTTGAAAGAACGCAATTTCATCAAGAGCCTTTCTTCTTTACATTCCAATTTCATTACTGTTGAAAATAGTTTCAACCTTGTATTAAAGGGGGCTGATGTATTACGCAACAATTGGTTTTTCTTATTTATTGATGCGATGAAGGAGTCTGAGGTTCCTGTTGTTGGATTTGAAGAACTAAAAAATTACAGATTCAATACAGCAAAGCCACAGACCAGAATTCAGATAAGCAATGGAGTAGATTGGTTTGATGCCAAAGTGGATATCGTTTTTG